>CALEYA010000047.1 GCA_937926215.1 uncultured Croceitalea sp.
GGTCTCCACAATGTCCGCTCCAGCAGCAAAGTACTTACGGTGCACTTCCGCAATGGCTTCCGGCTGTGTTAAGGACAATAGGTCATTATTGCCCTGCAAGGGATGCTCCCAATCCGCAAAACGCGCTCCCCTAAAATCTTCCTCAGTAAACTTATAGCGCTGGAGCATAGTGCCCATGGCGCCATCCAGGACAAGGATACGTTCTTTTAATATGTCTTCAATATTTTGCATAACTGCGTTGTTCCCAAATAGGAACTTCTGTATGTTAGTAGTTATCAAGCAAAGTGGAATGTGAAATTCTTTTTGTTATCCTTCCCGGCAAAACCTTTGAAATTTACTTCAAAAGGTCCCAAACCATGTTTGGGTAGGGTAGAATGTAGCACCTTCTTTATAAGTTAAAGGGTTGCTAAGGCTTCAGCGGGTCTATCCCCTCCACCTTTCTTGATAACGATTTCAATAATCTTATGAACTGGCACAAAGTAACGGCACCATACTTTCTTAACCAAATTATCCATCGCTTTTGTAGTAGGGACAACATAAAATAACCCTTTGGTTATAGAAAACACCAAAGGGTTAGGAGCTAGCTAGTTCTGAGAACTATTATTAACCCGTCTTAAGCACTAGAAAATCTATTACGCCTTGAAATCGTTTTAAAAGCTAACGTTCCACTACATTTTCAAGTGTAACCAGAACGATGCTATGGGTAAACTTGGAAAATATCAGCTTTTAGTACGCCTTCAAGGCTCATCACAAAGTTCTAATGCCTAATACGGGTTTAAATGATACTTTGCACTACTTCTTTTTTGGCTTCTTTTTTGGAACCGTCAAATCCTTCCACACCACCTACCGTAGTATATTTCATTACAAAACGTTTTCCGGGATTGATGATTTGATAGGCATACTGGCACATGACCGCTGCCTCATGAAAACCGGATAGAATAAGTTTTAACTTGCCTTCATAGGTATTGACATCGCCAATAGCGAATACCCCCGGAATATTGGTTTGATAATCCTTGGCGTTATTGACCTTGATCGCATTCTTTTCAATTTCCAATCCCCAATTACCAATAGGTCCCAATTTTGGGGAAAGGCCAAAGAGCGGGATAAAATTATCCACCTCCAAATAGGTTGGCTCTTGTTCCGGGTCGTTGTGCTTAATGACAACCGCCTGTAAAGTATCCGTACCGTGTAGTTCTTTTACCTCTGCCTTTGTATAGAGTTTTATTTTACCCAGCTTGGCCAATTCCGACGCTTTTTCAACAGAGTCCAAAGCACCCCTAAATTCGTTTCTGCGGTGTACCAAGGAAACTTCCGCTGCTACATCGGCAAGAAAAATGGCCCAATCCAAAGCCGAGTCCCCACCACCGGCAATAACCACTTTTTTATCGCGATACACTTCGGGGTCCTTTACCATGTACGCCACTCCTTTATCCTCAAAATCCGCAATATTGGCAATAGGTGGTTTACGAGGCTCAAAAGAGCCTAAACCTCCTGCTATGACCACTACTTTTGCATGGTGTTGGGTCCCTTTATTCGTAGTTACGATATACGAGCCATCTTCTTGTTTGTCTAAGGTTTCGGCGCGTTCCCCAAGGGTAAAGCCAGGTTCAAAAGGTGCTATCTGTTGCATAAGGTTATCTACCAAATCACCAGCCAATATCTCTGGAAAGGCAGGAATATCATAAATTGGCTTTTTGGGATAAATCTCCGAACACTGCCCGCCCGGTTGCGCAAGTGCATCAATAATATGACATTTTAACTTTAACAAACCCGCTTCAAAAACGGTAAATAAACCTGTTGGGCCTGCCCCTATTATTACAATATCTGTTTGAATCATCTTTTATTTTTTAAATTGGAAAACGGTATCATCCTTACCTCGCTTCCTGCTTTTTTAAACTTCCTGTATTACTTCTTTTTGTATTGCGATAAACTTTTCCCTGTGCCGCACTACTTCTCCAATAATAATGATGGCAGGGTTGGACAACTGTTGCTCCTTTGCCTTGGACTCTATGGAAGCAACAGTGCCAATTCCTATTTTTTCGTTTTCCCTAGTACCATTTTGTATAATGGCCATGGGCATTTTCGATTTTCCTTCTTGCTTAAAAAGCGTAACAATTTCCGCTAATTTGGACATCCCCATGAGAATGACCACCGTGGCATTACTCTTTGCGGCCAAAGCCACATCTGCGGACAACTTATGGTTTTTGGTAGTTCCCGTAATTACCCAAAAGCTTTCCGTTGCCCCTCTTTTGGTCACGGGAATGTTTTGTGCGGCAGGAACCGATAAACTTGAAGAAATCCCTGGGACCATGGCCGTTTCAATACCATAGCCTGCGGCATGTTCCATTTCCTCCGCGCCCCTACCAAATACAAAGGGGTCTCCTCCTTTTAAACGCACCACGTGTTTACCCAATTGGGCGCGTTGCACGATAAGCGCATTAATTTGTTCTTGCTGGTAGGCATAACACCCTTTACGTTTACCCACAAAAATGGTTTCAGCATCACAATAGTCCAAAAGGCTGTCGTTAACCAAAGCATCGTAAAGAACGACGTCTGCATTTTTCAAAGCTTTAATGGCCTTAAGTGTAATTAAATCCGGGTCCCCAGGTCCTGCCCCCACAACCGTTAACTTTCCATTGCTTTGCGAACTTTCCAAAGCGGAATACCCTTCACTACTATGATTGGTGCCAGTTCCCATTCTTAAGCTTCTTGAAGTTCTAATTTTCTAAAATTGGATGCAATTTCCAAAAAGCCTTTGGCATCTGCCAAATAGTGCTTTGCAAAAGCTTCTGTTGGTTCATTATGATTGATCTGAAGCACCTTGGCATCAAAGCCACCTGCGATATCCAATCGACCTGTTGCAACGAATTTCTCTTGAAAATCCTTGATGATACTATTATGGGTGTTCACCTTCATTCTCTCCGAAGTCAGCAATGCCTTGGCAGAATTTACCATGGAGGTGTAGGCATAGTAAATACTGGCAGCCCACTTGCCTTCCGCAAACAACTCTTCCGATTTTTCTATTTTTTCTTGGCTTTCAAACAAGAGCGTCGCAATCAAATCGATAACAACACCGGCACATTCCCCTATTCCAATTTCTTTCTTGTACTTTTCGGTATTTCCCCAATCGATAAAGTCTTCTGGGGTTAAATCCTCCACATTACTTAAATGCTTCAACAGGTCATAGAAATAGTGCTCCCCTTTTTCTGCATAGTAATCGGCGTAGGATAACTTGTTCCCATTGGCATCAAAATCATCCAATATAATCCGAAGGGCTTCTGGCCCCCTTTTGCTAGGCACTTTGACCACTTTATCCGCAAAACGGCCTTCCCCATTGCCTATATTTCCACCACCCAACAATACTTGAAGTGCAGGTGCCACCAACTTATCCTTAGTTCTTACGGACATCCCCTGAAAACCTATATTGGCCATATTATGCTGCCCACAGGCGTTCATACAGCCACTTATTTTAATTACTACATCGGCATTGGAAATGTACTGCGGATATTCCTCTTTAATGATACGTTCCAACTCCACTGCAATTCCGGTACTACTGGCGATACCTAAATTACAAGTATCCGTACCCGGGCAGGCTGTGATATCCAAGGCTTTGTTATACCCTGCATCCACAAAACCCAACTTTTCAAGTTCCGTATAGAAATAAGGGATTAATGCTTCCTTTACATAAGGAATCAAAATGTTTTGACGCAAGGACAATCGCAGTTCCCCTGCAGCATACTGTTGTACCAAATCTGCCAATTGACGGGCCTTATCCGTATAAAAATCACCTAAAAGCACTTTGATACCAATGGCAACAAAACCGTCTTGCTTTTGTGGCACGATATTGGTCGACTTCCATTTTTCAAAAGCTTTGGTGTCTTTGATATCTACATGCGGCACTTCTATTTCCGCTACGGTCGCTTTAGGATAACTAGCAGCATCAATAGGAAAGGTTTTAACGGGAATAGCAGTTTGCTGTTCCTCCAACAACTCTTTAAATCCATCCAGACCAACATCCTTCAACAAGAATTTCATTCTGGCCTTGGCGCGACTCTTGCGCTCTCCGTACCGGTCAAAAACCCGCACTACTCCTTCCATTAAGGGAATGATCTTATCGGATGGCAAAAACTCGAACAATACGTCCGCATGCCGCGGTTGGGAACCCAATCCACCGGCAAGCATCACTTTAAAACCGCGAACCCCGTTGTTAATTTTAGCTATAAACCCTAAATCGTGCATATAGGAAAGTCCCGTATCCGCATCACTAGCGGAAAAGGATACCTTAAACTTCCTTCCCATTTCTTGACTTATTGGATTTCTTAAGAAATATTGGAATAGCGCATGTGCGTATGGCGAAACGTCGAACGGCTCGTCTACATCAATGCCTGCAGTTTCGCTGGCAGTTACGTTACGTACCGTATTTCCACAAGCTTCCCTAAGGGTAACATCATCTTTCTCCAACTCCGCCCAAAGTTCCGGTGTGCGGTTTAGGTCTACATAGTGGATTTGAATGTCTTGTCTAGTAGTAATATGCAAACGTCCCGTAGAGTACTCATCAGAAACATCACAGATTCGTTTTAGCTGTTTGGAGGACACTTTTCCGTAAGGCAACTTAATACGGATCATCTGTACGCCTTCTTGTCGCTGCCCATAAACGCCTCTTGCCAAACGTAGGCTTCTAAATTTTTCCTCATCCAGTTTACCGTCTTGGAACTCGTGTATCTTACGTTCCAACTCCAAAATATCTTTTTGGACTACCGGGTTTTCTATTTCTGTTCTAAAACTTTGCATAACGCTCTATTGTAAATGGATTCCACATTCCCTGCTTTCCAGTGCTTTGATCGGGTCAAAATACGTATGGTTTTTAGGGAGGTTATTTTCTTCTAAAAAAACATCTAATTCAGTATCTGTCCAGTAATAGAAGGGACTGATTTTTAGGATGCCGTTTTTGCTATAACTTAAGATGTCCTTGGATTTTCTCAACTCCGTTTGGCGTACCCTAATATTCGTAAACCAGATATCAGGATCGTGCGTTGCCAAAGCCCTTCTAAACGGTTCTAGCTTTACAATCTCAGAAAATTCCGCATGCCTTGGGTCATCAATGCCTGGCATTCCCATTTTATGGTCTAAAAATGCTTTCGAAAATTTAGGCACATAACTGTGGACGTTAAGCTTGAACCTGTTTATCAAGTATTCTGCGTGCCCATATGTTTCCGGTAAGTTGTATCCGGTATCGCACCATACCACATCAATGTTTTGATCTTTACGGTGAAACGTGCTTAAAAGGACTGCCGAGTATTTGCCAAAACTGGTGGTCACGATTCTTTTATTGGAAAGTTCCAGCGCCCAATCAATAATCTCGTTTGGCGTCTTATCCCGAAGCTTTTGGTTCCAATAAGTTAGGTCTATTCTCATTTTGTCTATTTATCCTACCAATTTAGTAGGATTCAAAAATAAAACGATTTCCCGAACTAAGTCGTATACTTTCACATTAATTTACAATAATCCTATAGATTTAGTAGATTAATAAAAAATCCCATTAAAAATTGAATATCTTTTAGAAAAAATACGTGCGCAGTTCTTATTTTAGGAAATTACGTCTGCCAAGGTGGTATTGCGGTATACTTCTAAGTTGGCATCCCGTACTTTAAGCATTAATCTATGAACGGAACAAGCGGTCTCATCCGGGCAATCCTCACATTTTTCATAAAAATTGAGGCTCACGCAAGGTACCATGGCAATAGGCCCCTCTAGAACGCGCATCACGGCCGTCATTTGTATTTCCTCCGGACTTTTAATCAAATAGTAGCCTCCTCCCTTTCCCTTTTTAGAACCTAAAAATCCATTCCTCCTCAACGTCAATAAAATGCTTTCCAAAAATTTCTGGGAGATGTTTTCCTGTTTGGCAACTTCTGCAATTTGCACAGGTTCCCTATCCGGTTGCGAAGCCAAAAAGGCAAGTGCCTTTAAACCGTATTTTGTTTTTTTGGAGAGCATTGGACTAAGATAGGGAAATTTGCCAAAGCCAGTAGCTTTAGCCGATGTATGCAAACGGTCTGGAATCCCGTGCTGTGGCAATTTAAAAATTAGGGCTATTTTTAAGCTCCAAAAAAAATAATCCATGAGCTTGCCCAACTGCAACCCAATTAAAAACACGTTTTTCCTAACCCTTCTTTTCGTTAGTTTGCTTTCCTGTAAAAGCGATTCCAACGTTGGTGGACTGGCCCTATATACCGTACGTGACGCAATGGCGGAAAACCCTAAAACCACTTTAGAAAAAGTTGCCGCTGCGGGTTACGATTATATCGAAGCCGCCGGCTATGCCGATGGAGCGTATTACAATATGTCCCCAGAAGATTTTAAGGCTTATGCCAAAAGCCTTGGTTTGGAAACCATTAGCACACACCAAAGCAGTATCACCTTGTCCAATGCCGACCAACAACTGGCCGATGCCAAAGCTGCGGGGTTTGAATATTTTGTGGTTCCTATTCCGCCGATGGGCCTATTTCATTATGATGATGCCACCAACACCATGAGTATGACCGGAGGTGTTGAAAATTTGGCAAACATCTTGGACGAACTGGGTGAAAAAGCTTTCGCTGCCGGGCTCAAACTGCTATATCACAACCATGATTTTGAGTTTAAAAAAGATGCCGATGGTATCATACCCATCGACTACCTACTGGAAAACTGCAATCCCAAGTATGTTAATTTTCAAATGGACCTTTTTTGGGTAACCAAAGCTGGTGCCAATCCCCTGGCCTATTTTGAGAAGTATCCCGGCCGTTTTAAAATTTGGCATGTCAAGGATATGGGCAAGGATGGGAAATTTGCCCCAGTTGGAAAGGGCACTATAGATTTTTCTAAAATACTGGCAAAAAAAGAACAAGCGGGAATGCGCTACTATATGGTGGAGCAAGACCAAACATTTGATCTAGACCCGTTAGAGGCTATTAAAATCAGCCATACCGGAATCAAAGGCTTTGGGTTTGATTAATTAGGTGTAAGCTCCATTACTATTTTCCCAAGGCTTGTTCAATATCCGCAATGATATCCGATATATGCTCCAAACCTACGGATACCCGTACCATACCATCGGTAATTCCTGCCGCTTGCCGCTCTTCAACGGATAGTTTGCTGTGGGTCGTTGATGCCGGATGTGTCACAATACTGCGGGAATCCCCAAGGTTAGCCGATAGCGAAAGTAATTGGATGCTATCAAAAAATTGCCTCCCAGCTTCCAATCCCCCTTTGATCTCAAAAGCGACTACACAGCCGCCGGCCTTCATTTGTTTTTTCGCAATTTCATAGTTAGGGTGCGATTTTAAGAAGGGGTACTTCACCCAATTCACCTGTGGGTGTTGCTCTAAAAATTCCGCCAACTTCAATGCATTTTCGCAATGCCTATCTACCCGTATCGCCAAAGTCTCCAAGCTTTTGGAAAGCACCCAGGCATTGAACGGGGATAAAGCCGGCCCCGTAATCCTTGAAAAACGATATACTTTTTCTATTAATGCAGCACTACCAACGGTAATACCCGCCAATACACGGCCTTGACCATCCATCAACTTGGTGCCAGAGTGGATGACCAAATCCGCACCAAATTTTATAGGTTGCTGTAAATAGGGTGACGCAAAACAATTGTCGATTACCAATAGTAAATTATGTTGTTTGGCAATGCGTCCCAAAGCTTCCAAATCCAAAACATCCACGCCTGGGTTTGTTGGTGATTCGGCATAAATCAATTTTGTTTTTGGCTTAACCATATCCGCTATGTCCTCCAAAGCATCAATCTTAAAATAGCTATGGGAAATGTTCCATTTTGGAAAAAAGGAATTGAAAAGCGTATGGGTAGAACCGAATATACTTTGAGCGGATAAAATATGGTCGCCACTATCCAAAAGGGAGGCCAATGTGGAAAATACGGCCGCCATGCCGGATGCAAAGGCAAAACCGGCCTCTGCCCCTTCCATTTGGCATACTTTTTCTACAAACTCATTATTGTTGGGATTGGAATAGCGGGAGTAAATATTTCGCTCTTTTTCCTCCGCAAAAGAGGCCCTCATATCCTCGGCATCCTCAAAGACAAAACTGGAAGTCAAATACATGGGTACGGAATGCTCCAAATGCTCTGTTCTATTCAACTGCGTACGAATCGCATTCGTCTCAAAACTATATTTCTTACTCATTTTTTACGCCCAATACTTTTTCTATTCTTAACTCTTAACTCTTAACTCTTAACTCTTAACTCTTAACAAAACTACCCTTTTTCCACGATGCGAAGGATATCTCCAAAGACACCCCTGGCGGTAACTGCGGCACCAGCACCGGCACCCTGTATGACCAAAGGATTCTCACCATAAGATTCCGTATATATCTCAATTATGGAATCGGAACCTTTAACCTGTCCCAAAGCACTTTCTTTGGGGACGGATACCAATTCTACATCCAAAATTCCCTTCTCCTGTTGCAAATCGCCATGCAAATCCCCTACATAGCGCAAAACATGGTTGGGTTTTTGGTCATCTTTAATCGCTTTAAAAATAGCATCCAAAACTTCTAGATTTTCCATAAAGTGATGCACATCAACATTTTGCAACGCTTCTGGGATCAGGTTTTGAATGGTAATATCAGAAAATTCGTTGCTCAAATCCAATTCCCGAGCTAGAATCAATAACTTTCTACCGACATCGTTCCCGGACAAATCTTCCCGGGCATCCGGCTCTGTAAAGCCTTGTTCCATCGCATTTTTTAAAATGGAGGAGAACGGTTGGTCCGACTCCGAAAAAGTGTTGAAGATATAACTCAACGAACCCGAAAAAACACCTTTGATCCGGGTAATGTTTTCCCCAGATAGGTGCAATAATTTAATGGTATCTATCAATGGCAAGCCAGCACCCACATTGGTTTCATAGAGGTATTGCTTTTGGTTCTTATCCAATTCGTCACGGAGTTCCCTATAGGCTTCAAAACCCATGGTATTCGCTATTTTATTGGAAGATACCAAATCAAAACCCTGAGCGGCAAAGTCGCTATAACTTTCCACAAAATCTTGACTTGCCGTATTGTCCACAGCAATCAGGTTTTCCAAGTGATGCTTCTTTGCAAAATCAAAAATAGTCTGCAAGCCGTATGTTTCGCCCTCCGATTCCAGATCGGTTTTCCATCCTTTGGAGATCCCATTCTCGTTCAGCAATACTTTTTTGGAATTGGCAATGGCCACTATCCTAAGATCTATTCCTTTGCGTTTTTCTATGGTTTTGGCAGATGTCAATATTTGGTCGATTAGGGTACCACCCACATTACCGTGCCCAAAAATGGCAATATTGACCTTTTTGCTTATTCCGAATATCTGCCCATGCATTACATTGAGGGCTTTGGTCAAATCGGTCTTCTTAACCACCAAACTTACGTTCTTTCCAGAAACCGTATTGTTAAACAGCAAAGGTGTTATCTTATTCTTAATCAAAGCGTTGTAGGGCTTATGAAAAGTGCTCAAATCTTGCCCTACGATGGAAATAACGGAAACATCATCCACCACGGTAATCGTATTGATATCCTGCGCTTGTACGTCAATGGAAAATTCCTGTTCCAATGCCTGTTTGGCCTTTTGCGCCCCCTCTTTGGGAACTACCAAACCTATACCCCGTTCCGAAGATCCTTGGGAAATAATACTTACGCTTATCTGGTGCGCTTCCAAGGTTTTAAAAATACGGGCATCAATACCTACCTTGCCCAGAAGTCCCCTACCCTCTAGATTAATGAGGGCCATGTCTTCAATTACGGAGAGGGACTTTATCCCTTCCTTGCTTGACTCTGCACTGATCAAGGTGCCTTGGTTATCGTCTTTGTAAGTATTTAAAATACGAAGCGGAATGTTCTTTTCTATGAGCGGGATAATGGTCTTCGCATGTAAAATGGTAGCCCCAAAATTCGCCAGTTCATTAGCCTCGGCATAGGATAGTTGGGACAACTTTTTTGCCTCTTTCACGTAATCTGGATTGGCCGTATAAATTCCATCCACATGAGTGTAATTCTGTAATTCCCCGGCATCCAAAAAATTGGCCAATAGGGCTGCGGAATAGTTACTTCCGTTTCTACCCAAGGTTGTGGTTTCTCCTGCAACCGTAGCCGCAATAAAACCGGTTACAATGGGAACGGTATCTTTTGGCAGGGCGGCAAAAGCCGTCAACACTTTTTCTTTAGATGCTTGCTGATTTACCTTTGCATCCCCGTAGGTAGCATCCGTCTCCAACAATACACGGGAATCCATAAAATGGGCATTGATACCCCTTTCGTTCAATAGTGCCGTGACCAATTTTCCTGATATCAATTCACCATGGGCCAAAACCTCATCCTTAATTTTTGCACTGTAATCCCCTAAAAGGGAAACCCCTTCGAACAACTTGGCAAGCGCTTCAAAATCCAGGGACAAATCAACCGAAGTATTCCCCGATTGTTGGTACTTCTTTAGGGCCTCAAAATCCCCTTGGTACGGCAATCCTTTTGCGGCCAGTTCCAAAATGGCCTCCAGTTTATCCGTGGCCTTTTCCCTTGCGGATAGGACTACGGTAATATTTTCGTTAGCACCAACCTTGTCCGCTATCACTTTTAATACGCGTTCCAGACCTTTGCCATTGCATAAGGATTGGCCACCAAATTTTAAGATCTTCATTTTACCCTTCTTGCCGTTGGTATTAAAAATACCATCGAGCAATTTTTCCATTTGGTCAAACTCAATCAGAAAAGCATCATGCCCATGCAAGGAGCGTACTTCGCCATAGGTTACATTGCTATTGGCTTGCGCCAGTTGTTTAAAGGTTTCCTTATTCTCCTTGGCCGTAAAAAACAAGTCGGAATCTACTCCAATAATATGAATGTTGGTCGCACTGTTTTGAAGCTTGATAAATCCCGCATCCCCATTTCTGGTAACATCTATGGTCTTCAAGAGTTGGTTCATCAATTTATAGGCCGATAGTTGAAAACGCTCTTGGAGTTTCTTCCCATGGTGCATTAACCAACTTTCCACATTAAAGACCTTAAGCTCCTCATTGGTACTGCGCCTAAAACGTTCTTTAAAGGATTCTGGGGTCCTATAGCACAACATAGCATGCATGCGCGCATCATGGACAGGCTGTTTGGAGTTGACCAAAAACTGTTCTTGGATTTGGCAATTGGCAATCAACCAATCCGTCGATTTCCAATCGGAAGCTACCGGGATTAAATGCTGGGTAATATCAGGATTCATAACTGCCATCTCCCAAGCAATGCCCCCACCCAAGGAACCTCCAATAATGGCAAAAAGCTTTTTGACATTAAGCTGTTCCAAGCCTTTTAAAAAGATTCGCGCCACGTCGCCTGCCACAAAATCTTTGTAATTGTCAATGATAAATTCATCATGTCCGTTCCCCGGAATATTAAAGGAAAGCACCGTGTATTTATCCGTATCCAAACACTTACCCTTTCCAATTAGGGCCGCCCACCATCCATCTTTACCAGTAACATTGGAATTACCGGTAAGCGCATGGTTTACCAAAACAATGGGTGCGGTATGCAGCTCCTTACCAAACAATTGATAGGACAATTGGATATCTTGGGTAGCTCCACTAAAGGTGGTATATGTTTCTAGTTCTAGCTTATGCAGCATTTGCATTTTTTTAGTTCTTCATGGCTTTGGCTATGGGGCCACTGCCAGTTGTTATAATCATAGTCGCCAAGCACAGTACAGTACTCCGAAATCTATACTAAGGGTTATGCCAAAATGGTTGTGTCGATACTGGCAAATGCCTGTTCCAAATCTGACTTTAAATCATCGATATCTTCCAAACCTACAGATAGGCGAATTAAATCTTGCCCAACACCCGCACTTGCCTGTTGTTCCTCCGTCAATTGTTGATGGGTGGTACTTGCCGGGTGGATGATAAGCGATTTGGTATCGCCAATATTGGCCAAGAGGGAGAATATTTTAGTGGCATCCGTGAGTTTTTTGGCCGCTTCAAAACCACCTTTGACCCCAAAAGTTACCAAGCCACTTTGTCCTTTTGGTAAATATTCTTGGGCCAAATCATAATATTTGTTTCCTTTTAATCCGGGATAGTTTACCCAAGCCACTTCTTCCCTATCTTGTAACCATTCTGCCAAGGCCAAGGCATTTTCACTATGTTGTTTTATTCGAACGGGCAGGGTTTCCAACCCTTGGATAATTTGAAAGGCATTGAACGGACTTAAGGCCCCACCAAAATCCCGAAGCCCTTCCAAAATTAATTTAAAGGTAAAAGCGGCGGCTCCTAAAGCCTCGCTGTATACCAGACCGTGATAGCCTGCGGAGGGTTCCGTGAATTCGGGAAACTTACCATTGGTCCAATCAAAAGTACCGGCATCGATAATGGCACCGCCCAAGGAATTCCCCTGTCCACCAATGTATTTTGTTAGGGAATGAATGACCAAATTGGCCCCGTGCTCAATAGGGTTCAACAAGCCCGGAGTTGCTACCGTATTATCTACGATAAAGGGCACTTTTGCTTCTTTTGCTTCTTTTGAAATGCCTTTTAAATCCAGCACGTCCAGTTTTGGGTTGCCCAAAGATTCCACAAAGATGGCCCGGGTATTTTCTTGTACGGCTTTCCCAAAATTAGCGGGGTCGGAAGCATCTACAAAGGTGGTGGTAATCCCCAATCTTGGCAGGGTAACATTAAGCAGGTTAAAAGTACCGCCATACAAACTGCTGGATGCCACAATATGGTCACCGGCCCGTAATAAGGTTAACAAGCCTGTTGAAATGGCTGCCGTACCTGATGCAAATACAACCGCACCGACACCGCCTTCAATAGCGGCCAAACGTTCTTGCAATATCTGGTTGGTAGGATTGTTCAAACGGGTGTAAATAAAACCTAACTCTGCCAAAGAAAATAAATTGGCGGCATGATCCGTATCCTTGAACACATAGGAGGTAGATTGATAAATAGGGACCGCACGCGTTCCATTGGTCTGGGTCACGTCATGCCCTGCATGCAAGGCATTGGTTGAAAATTTTTGATTACTCATGATTTTGTTTTTTAATTATTAAACCGATTAAAAAAGCCAAACCCTAGGCCGCCGACATTGCGGTTAGGTAAAATCAAAAAGTTATAAGAAAGTGTTTCGAAAGTAAATTTCGATGACTGTTATCCTTCCCTAAAGTCCTTAGAATACTTTGGACAGGTCCCAAACAAGTTTGGGATGGGTAGAATTTAGCACCTTCTTCGCTTTTTCTGATGGGTATCAGAACCAGTTAAGGGTTGCTAAGGTTTCATAGGGTCTAATCCCTCCACCTTTCTTGATAACTATTCAATACGTGTTTGAACTTAGGCAACAAAGATAACGGCGGAAAAATGGAATTTCCTAATGATTTTTTAAAAATTCACAAACGGTGGGTGGTCTCGTTGGTTTTATACCGTCTTTCCACAGTAGTACGGCAATTGCATCGGGAGAGTAGCAATGATGGGATAGATTAAATCTGAAAAAGCAAGCAATGCATCAATTCCCAAGTGGTTCTCTTCTTCTCTTGTTCTTATAAAAATCCTTATTCGCCACATATATCGTTTTATGCACTTCACAAAAAACGGTATCACCCGCTTTATTGGTAAGCAAGGTAGTCTTCACAATTTCTATTTCGTTCTTTTGGTTTACGCCGTGCTTGATTTCTTCCAATTCTTCATGGGTATAGGTAAACTCCGCAAAAAGATGCTCTTTGGCCGGTCTCTTAAAATTTATTTGGGCCGCTTTGTCCCAAACCACATAGCCATCGCCAAGAAGGTTCATCAATTGTACCATAGGAATAGGGTCGACAGCGGAGAACATACTCCCTCCAAAAATGGAGTTCACATAATTTCTGTTTTTATATGAAATGGGAAGCTTTACGGTAATCCGTAGCAAGTCTTCACTGACTTCAATAATCCTTCCCGTACTTCTTCGATACATTGGGGAAAGGTTAAATCCATGCTTAAAGAATTTATGCCTGCTGATAAACTTTGTCCCGACTTGCGTTAACTTTTGATAAAAAGACATATGACCGCTTATCGTAACACAGAAAACTCCAAACTGGAATCTGTAAATACGGTGTGCGTTTGGGTTTTAAAGTCGGCTTCATCGGCTTTAAAAATGTTTTCTACGTAAGTCTGCGGGTTTAAATCTATTAGTGGAAACCACGTACTTTGTACCTGTATTTGCAGTTTATGTCCTTTTTTGATGGTATGGAAAACATCTTGCAATTTAATGTTGACATCGGTCTTTTTGTTGGGCACAAAAGGCTCTGGGGCAGAAAAACTATTCCTAAAGCGACCGCGCAATACCTCGCTACGTACCATTAAATGGTAATTGCTCATTTTTAAGTGGTCTTGCATCTCTTCATTGGTTTCCGCCTCAGCAGGATGCACATCTATTACTTTTACGATCCAATCCGCTGCATCTCCTGTTGTCGCTACTTTTAGGTTGGCCATGATATCGCCTGCCAAGGTAAAGTCTTCTTCCATAACCTCCGTTTCAAAGACCAACACATCGGAACGGCGGGCCGCAAACCGCTGATCGTCCGTCATGTATTTTCTGGGCGTAAAAACCGCTTTTATATCTTCTGAATAGGGCACCGGTTTTTTGACATCACTAATAAATTGTATCCCGGCACTTCCTTTTGCATCTACCGTCAAGGCTTGGTTTTCGGATAAAAACATCCGTTGTTTCTCAACCCCTTTTGGTGGCCAAGCGTCATATTGTTTCCATTCTTTTCTACCGGAATCGAAGACATAAGCTTCCGGCAAACCGCTATCGCCATCACCTCCTTCTTTTAAAAAGTGGTTGAAAAAGCGGGTCTCTATTTTTTCCTGGAAAAACTCCGAAATGGAATCGCCAAAATAATAGTTCCCAACTAGGCTCCTACCGTTTCTTCTTGCCCAACGGCCATGATCCCAAGGTCCAAAAACCATGGTGTTGTAGCCCTCCGTCTGTCGTTCAATATTCTTATAGGTTTCCAGAGGTCCGTAAAGGTCTTCCGCATCAAACCAACCACCAACGATCATGGTGGCCACATGGGATTTTGATTTGTCCAAATGCTGTATCAACCCTTTGCTTTGCCATAACTCGTCATAATTGGGATGTTCCTTTAATTCGTTCCAGAAAAAATCGTCCGTAAGGTCATTGGGGGCCAAACTAGGCTCATCTTTAAGGCCATACTCAAAAAAGGAATTCAAGTTCTTTAGAGGACCTTTATCCAAGAAAAACTGATATTGGTCTTCCGTTCCTAAGTCCGGTAGGCTGTACCAAGCTGTATCAATAGGTTGGTCGCCGTTTGGCCGTGGTGTTCCAAAAAGGGAAGTGGCCCTAAAATAACTCAATAAATAGGCCCCGTTATGGTGGAAATCATCAAAAAAGAAATCGCCAATACACGCCTGTGGTGAGGAAGCCTTTAAGGCCGGATGGGCGTCTATTGTGGCATAGGTAGCATAATATCCGGGATATGATATGCCCCAAACGCCAACATTACCATTATTGTTATCCACATTGTTCACCAACCAGTCAATGGTATCATAGGTGTCCGTGCTTTCATCCACTTGATCATTGGAGGTTTTATTGGGAATATAGGCCCGCATGTTTTCATAATGGCCTTCGCTCAACCACCGTCCACGCACATCTTGGTATACCACAATGTAGCCTTCCTTCATCATATGGATATTAGGCCCGATCTGCTTTCTAAACTCGCCTTCCCCGTACGGTCTAGAGCTGTAGGGCGTGCGTTGCATAACAATAGGGTATTTTTTTGAAGTGTCTTTAGGGGAATAAATGGTGGTATGCAGGGTAATACCGTCACGCATCTTGACATCCACTTCTTTTTTAGTGTAGTTGTCCTGTACATAGGTATCGACTTGCTCGGCGGTTTCCGCTTTTTTGGTCGTTTTTCCGCAAGAAACAACAAGGGCGATAAGAACAATAAAAATAGCAAATTTTGGCAGTGACCTCATAGTGTTGAAATTGATTTCTTAAAACTAAGAAATAATACCACCAACCTAAAAATTCTAGGCATGCAATCTTTTGATTTTTGGATTGCTTGAGGTATACCTTGCTATTGGAGATTTGCCATTTGGACAGAACTAAAAAAAATCTCCCCTTTCTTCCTGATTATCATCAGGAATTCATTCCCTTCTTTAAAAAAGCGGGGAGCCGGGTTGTTACAAACTAAAAAGGTATGATACGCTGGAAAATTGGGTCCTCCCTTTTTCAAAGGGAGGTGGATGACTGCACAGCAGTAAGACGGAGGGATGCCGCTCCGCTCAAAATAGCAATCTCCCCTTTCTTCCTGATTATCATCAGGAATTCATTCCCCTCTTTAAAAAAGCGGGGAGCTGGGTTGCTACAAACTAAAAGGGTATGATACGCTGGAAAAATTGGGCACTCCCTTTTTCAAAGGGAGGTGGATTACTATACAGCAGTAAGACGGAGGGATGCTGTTCCGCTCAAAATAGCAATCTCCCCTTTCTTCCCGACTATCGTCCGGAATTCATTCCCCTCTTTAAAAAAGCGGGGAGCTGGGTTGCTACAAACTAAAAGCAGTTTTTACCTGAGCTACCATATCCAGTTTCTCCCAAGTAAATAATTCCACTTCTTTTTCTACACGACCATTATAGGGCGATTCAAAAATCTTGGTCACCATCTTGGGTTCCCTACCCATATGACCATAGGCCGCCGTCTCTAGGTAAATAGGATTCCTAAGCTTTAAGCGTTCTTCAATAGCAAAAGGGCGCATATCGAATAAGCTGGCTACTTTTTCGGCAATTTCCCCATCGGATAA
>CALEYA010000048.1 GCA_937926215.1 uncultured Croceitalea sp.
GGGGCTTTTTCTGTGGATAAACCCAATGGAGCCCGTTAGTTTTATTGGTTCAATAGGTCTTTGTTATGAATAAGGAATTTTATCCGAAGACGCAAAAACAGGTCTTCTTGCACATATTTTCTTACAAACCATACAATTTAAGAATCATAATAACATACTAATCAATTACTTAGCGGTGTAACTTTTAAATATAAGATTATGCCGACAACATTTGTAACAAAAACGATTAACATTGGAACACGCAATCCCAATGGAAACGAAAATTCGCTGGATTTTTTTACCGAACACACCTTTGGAAGAAGGATAACAAGAGCGGCTACGGCCATTAATGGCTTTCGCTTTAAATTTACCAATAGCGATCATCACATTGAAACGCTCCAAGTAGATACCGATGCCATTATTGACGATGCCGCCCGAGGTACCGTAACGGCACGTTTCCAACTAATGTATGCCGATAAAAATGCCGATGACCCAGTGAACATGTGGGCTACAGTGGTCATTTTTGCAGAATACGACTAATGTGCATCTTGGAAAAGTTTCTCCGGAACCCTCCAAATTATTACCATGAAAGCCTACGATGCTATGATTTTTGACGGCGCAAGGGCAAATTTCTCAAAAATCGACCACCACCCCAATACTGGGAATTATTTGGCTGGCATCATTGGGAATGGCCACTAAACTTCTAGGCTCCACAATGTTGCCGTCCGTAGTTCTGTTAAGTCCAAATTGTGGGGGTTGCGGAATATTTTGACCTAAGACGTTCTGGGCTTCCAAAAAAACGTCTAAGGACAGCTTTTTAAAATTCCATTTTTTATCGATCCGTACATCAAGCTGACTAAAAACAGCTAGGTTTTCCTCCCCTAGACGGTTAAAATCCAGAATGACCTCTGGAAAGTTGGCTAAAGTCCGTTCTTGGTCTACAGGCACAAATGGGGTTTCCCCCGCAAAGCGGTAGCGTGCGCTGAGCTCCCAGTTTTTGGGAAATTTATACCCTCCGGTAAACGAAATCAAATGCCTACTGTCCCAAACCGAGGGCAGGAACATATCCGTATCAAAACCGCTGAATTCGCTAAAAAAGAAGGTATAGGCAAGAATACCGTAGAAATTGTTGGTGAGTTTTTGTTGGAATTGCAGTTCTGTGCCATAGCTTCTGCCGCGCCCAACGGATTCGATGTCCTCACTGCCCAAAATTTGAAAATCCGCCCCTTGATTGGCCAAAGAAACTTGGTCCAGTACGGAAACGGGATAGTCCGCGTAACGCTTGTAAAAGCCTTCCAGCGAGATGCTGGAGGATGGGCCAAAATAGTGCTGTACGCCCAAAACAATATGATCGCTTCGGGTGTATGCCGTATTTTGGTTCACCAAGGTATTGTCGTTGTTTCTAAAACCTAGAATGGTGTAGGGCGGCAGTCTAAAATAACGCCCAACGGAACCGTTGATGCTCCAATTTTCCTTGACTTTATACGACAAGGAAAGCCTAGGTGAAAAGGTGGACAGTAGATTATCTTCCGTGGTAAACGTATCATCATCCAATCGAAATCCAACCGAAACATCCAGTTTCCGGTTAAAAAAGGATTTGGTCAGATTGGAAAAGAGGCCATATTTAAAAAAATCGATTTCAGAAGAAAAGGCCAAGTTATCGGTTACATTAATGGTGTTGTTCTCGTATTGGGAATATTGGACGTTAAGGCCCCCGGAGAACTTCCACCCATCAAAAAACCGGGTCAAGGAATAGCGCAACTTGGTTTCCGATTCCCTGGCATCATTATTAAAAAGAACCCCTTCCTCATTTTCGGGGTCCAGAAAACGGGTAAAGTCGTTCAAAAGGGTATTGTTGCTCAAGGTAGTACTCATAAAACCGCTGCCGTCCTTAAACCGTTTTTTCCAAGTGAGTCCAATGGCATTGGTGCGTTGTTCTATAAATGGAGCTTGCTCCAAGGTAGCCTGTTGTTCGGCATCGAACTCTTCTGGGGCTTCTACGGAAAAATCGTCTATGGAGCCAATTCCGATGAGACTTAAGCTGTTGTAATCATCAAGTTGATGGTTGACCTTATACTGATAGTCCCAATAATTAGGACGTATGGGCAAACCAATGGCTTCAAAAAGGAATTGCAGGTAACTGCGCCTTACCGATGCCAAAAAGGTGGTCTTGGCCTCCGCACCCGCTTTCTTAAACAATGGCCCCTCTAAAGTAAGTGCCGCCTCACTGGCACTTATCCTAAAATTACCACTAAAGTTACGACTGTTCCCATTGCGTTGGCTAAACTGTAGTACCCCAGAAAGGGGATTGTCATATTGCGCTCCAAAAGCGGAGGTGGAAAGGGTAACATTATCTATAAAAGACACATTGATAAGCCCTACAGGCCCACCGGCACTGCCTTGTGTGGCAAAATGGTTGATGTTGGGAATTTCCACTCCGTCCAAATAGTACACCGTTTCGTTTGGTGCGCCACCACGGATAATCAAATCGTTCCTGAACCCCCCTACGGAAGGGGAAACCCCGGGTAAGGTCTGTGCCACTTGCACCACATCATTATTACTTCCGGGATAGGTGGCAATTTCAACTGCTGAAAGCGTTTGGGTGGACAAGGGCGTTTCTTTGGGCCTACTTATTTTATTGGCATTGGAGACAACCACCTCATCCAATTGTTCCGTGGTTTCCTCTAAGATAAAAATATAGCTGGGTGTTCCTTTGGACCGGACGATAATATTGTATTTGGTAAGGGGCTGATAGCCCAAATAACTGGCAATAAGGTTATAGGAACCTGGAGGGACGCCGAGAATTTCATAAGTGCCATCAAAATCCGTTTGGGCACCAAGAGCGGTCCCTTCCAAAAATACCGAAGCTCCGGCTATGGGTTCCTCGATCTCATCGGTTACTTTGCCGAAGACAGTGACGGACACCTGCGCGTTTGCGAGGTACGAAAAGAAAAGAAAGGGTAAAAGAAAAATCAGGGGATGAGTAAAGGGCGTTCTTTTCATTTTTGTTTAATGATATGGCAACAAAGATTAAACATTTATGAAGGAGTTCATAAGAATCCCTCTTAATTTATTCTTAAACAAACCAAAGAATTTTTAGTTGTATTATAAATAGGAAAGTGGACGTATTGAGCATTTTACATCTCCCTACCTCCACTTTTTCTAAAACTTGTTTTTAAGAATCATAGGTATCTGGGATACCATCATTATCATCGTCTTTGTCATCAGTATCATTTTGACCATCATTGTCGTCATCATTGTCTAAAAAGTCAGGGATGCCATCGTTATCATCATCGTTATCCACGTTATTGTCCCTACCGTCATTATCAAAATCGGTATCATTGAGAGCGGGTAGAAATCTTCGTAATCCCTCCAGTAATTGATTTGTCGTTGGTTGGCCACAATTAATGATTACTGGTGATTGGAGTATCGGCTGATAGTTAGGGTCTGGTTTATTTGTATTACCATTAATTACATTAGTAACAACAATGTTATTATTAGTATTCCGTCTAAAATTAAACGTTGATGAACTAAGTATTGGAAGATTGTTTGAAACTTTTTTGTTAGCGGGAATTGTTACAACCCTACCTTCTATTATAGATCTTTGCCCGCCTACAGTCGATATTATTGCTAAAGAAACCTTACGGGGGTAATTAACTGTTTTGGTTGATGTGGCATATATAGAGTAATAATAACATATACCAGGTTGAGCGCCTGTTTCCTCAATGACAAGCGCCCCAAGTATTCGTGGAGGAGGTGAGGTCTGAGAGGAATCATCTCTAAAAACAACCTTTGTTGAATTGATTTTTGAAGGTTCATTTAATTCTACCTCCTCTTTCTCACAAGAAATGAAAATAGCCGCTGCTATGATTGCGAATGAAATAAATTTTAGTTTCATGTTTACTTAAATTTTGGATTATACGTTTCTATTTTTATGAAAGAACTTACAGTTTTGATAGCGTAGGTTCTTTCATAGTTTTGAGGAGGGTTTAATTGCCAAAAGGATTACTGCCATTTGGTATAAATTCCCTAAAAGTATTAGTGTATGTTTTTGTACAATTATTAAATGTCGCAGTTACTTTGGCCCTAACAATTTTATTATTAAACGAGGCTACCATTCTCCTTGGGTTTTCTGTTGAGGAATTGTAAATATCAACACCTACCTCCCTAGTAATGATCCAACTAAATAGGGTTCCTTGAGGAAAATTACCACTAGCCTGTAAAAAAACCTCATTTGTTCCACCAAGTGGACCATCTATGTAATTGTCAGGTATGCCTAACCAAAGCCCAGCACAGGGATCAAGATCTGTACATCTAAACACTTGTAGTCTGTTTTCGTAAATACGTCCATTAGATCTAGCCGTCAATTCAATGAAACCGCCGCTCCAATTGTTGTTAAAGGAGACCGATACAGTTGTAGAACCTTGTCCACCAACTATGGAGGCGTTTCCTTGAACTTCCCAATTTAGATTTGTCAGGTTTTGGCCATCCACACTAAAGTTCCGGACAGTTCCGGGAAAAGTACATTCTGGCCCTAAGATGGAAGGGTTGGCTGAAA
>CALEYA010000049.1 GCA_937926215.1 uncultured Croceitalea sp.
AAGTATCAGTTTCTTTGTATTGGTAATGGTTCCCCAAAAACCTTTACACCAAACAAGTAGAAACTTAACTTACAAAATCATGAAAGCCTTTAAGACTTTTGCCGTGCTATTGCTTTTGTTCTCCTGTACCTTCTCTGGAGCGCAACAATTACCACAGTTTACCCAATACATGTTCAATACCATTTCCATAAATCCTGCCTATGCGGGAAGCAGGGAGACGCTTAGCGTAACGGCATTGCACAGGAACCAATGGTCCGGTTTGGATGGAAACCCAGAAACGACTACCGTCTCTGTCCATACGCCTTTAAAAAATGAGAAGATTGGCGTGGGGCTTTCCTATATTAGGGATGACCTTGGTTTTGAAAACACCAATTATGTGTATGGGGATTTCTCTTATACTGTGCCTTTATCCTATAATGTAAATTTATCCTTTGGATTAAAAGGTGGTTTTACCAGTTATTCCAAGCAAGACGCCGACCCATTGGATGGTGCGGAGGTTGGCCTTACGGTTTATGAACCTAATTTTGGTGCGGGTGCTTATGTTTCTTCGGATAGATGGTATGTGGGGTTATCATCGCCAAGAATTTTAAACAATGAAGTTGCACAAGGGGAATTTGAATCCTTGGAAAGAACCAACTACTTTGCCATTGCAGGTTTAGTGATAGACTTATCCCTAGACATTAAATTCAAACCATCCGTTTTATCAAGGTTTGTAAATGGAGCACCGGCTACTTATGATGCTACAGCGGGTTTTCTTTTCTACGAAAAATTTTGGGCTGGAGCTACTTATCGATTTAATGACCTTTCCAACTTTGGAGCCTATATGGACTATCAGGTAACCAAAGACATCAGGATAGGCTATGCCTATGACCTTTTAAGTCAAGAAATTAGGGGCCTTTCCAGCGGTACGCATGAGGTCATCTTAATTTTTGAACCAAGACTTGCCAAAAAGACCGATTTATACAAATCCCCCAGATACTTCTAAATCAAAACACATGAACGCAACTAGAACATACACATTGGTTATTGCCCTAGTGTTGATGTGCACAGCAGTTATAGCACAATCTAAGGCACAGAAAGAAGCGGACGAATTGTTCAATAAATTCGCTTACGCAAAAGCAATAAAATTATACGAAGAACAGGTAGTATCCGGTGATAACCCCAGCCATGCTTATAAAAGGTTGGCAGAATGTTATCTGTTGATGCGGGATTACGAAAAATCCTTACCTTACTTTAAAAGATTTATCGAAAATGGGGATACCCCAAGCAATTATTATTTTAAATATGCCATGGCCCTTAAAAGTTCCGGTGATGACAAGGGAGCTTTAAAATGGCTCAAGAAATACAAGAAAAAACATAAAAACGATAAAAGGGTAAAACAGTTTTTAAAGGACGGTAATCTAGCTTCTGTAGTATTCAACAGTAGGGAGCGTTATGATGTGGAACCGGTTTCCTTTAATACGGAGTTTAGCGAGTTTGGTTCTTACGTTCATGACGGCCAACTCTATTTTAGCTCTAGCAGGCATTCCAATCCTAACGATAAGGATGTCTATGGCTGGAACAACGAAGGCTGGTTGGATATCTACTATGTGCCGGAACATAACCAAAAGGTCAAACCAAGGCGTATGGAAGGTGAAATAAATTCCAAGTTCCATGAGAGTTCTTTGGTATTTTCCACCGACTATAAAAAGGATACCATCATCTACTTTACCCGTAACAGCTATTTTAACAAGAAAGAGAGTTTTCACAAGGTAGAAAAAGAAAAAAAGGTTTATGAAAACCTAAGCAACCTTAAAATCTATAAAGCCGAGAATATTGATGGGGAATGGAAGGTAACGCGTAACATGAAAATGAACGCAGATCATTACTCCAGCGGCCATCTTACCGTTAATACGGACCGCACAATAGTATATTTTGCGTCGGATAGACCCGGAGGGTATGGTGGTTCTGACATTTACTATGCAAAAATTCACGAACGTGGTGGTATGGGACAGCCAAAAAATGCTGGGCCCATAGTCAATACCGCAGGTAACGAGCTTTTTCCTTTTGTAAACAATGAAGGACAGTTGTTTTTCTCTTCTGACGGTCATGTTGGTTTTGGACAATTGGATGTCTTCGCTACAGTAGCGGATTCCACAGGACAAATCACCGATGTTGTAAACTTGGGAACACCATTAAACAGTTCCAAGGACGATTTTGCCTACTATGCGCATGATAACGGAATAGACGGGTATGTAAGTTCTAACCGTAAAGGTGGTAAAGGAGGGGACGATATTTATAAATTTAGATTTGTTCCTTCTCTGCAAGTGCAGGGCGTGGTAACAGATGCCGTAAACCTTAAGGCTTTGGACAGCGTAGAGGTTGGTATCTACGATCAAAAAACCAGCGAGCTTATCGCTAAGACCTACACGGATAAGAACGGGAAATATCAAATGTTCATCAATAGGAACAAAAACTACAGGATAGACGCCATTCGCAGTACGCATCCGCATAAAAGTGTATACTTTGATACCCGTACCACGGGCCCAAGTGCTAAAATGATCAACCAAGACATTCAACTGGAACCCATTCTAGATTTAAAGGTATTGGCGGGCTTGAATAAAATCTACTTTGATTTCAACAAACATAATATACGACCGGATGCCGCGGCGGAATTGGACAAAGTGTACACCGTTATGATGGAGACCTATCCAGAAATGATTATTAAATTGGAATCACACACAGATCCCGTGGGCAGCCATGCATACAACGACCAATTGTCCGAACGTAGGGCCAAGTCTACCTATGAATACCTTATTGCCAAAGGCGTTCCCAAAAATAGGATACTTTCCTACAAAGGTTTTGGCAAACGGAAACCTATCAATGGATGTACCAGTAAAGCGGACTGTTCCCCGGAGGAACTGGAGTTGAATAGACGCGCAGAGTTCCCTATTATCCAAATTAAATCGGAAACAGTAACCCAAAATAAGTAATACAGTTATACCAAACTATCCAAAAAAGCATCCGTTAATGGCGGATGCTTTTTTATTGGTGTTGTAAAAGGGTATAATAGCCCAAGGGCTACACGTTCGCCAGGCTTACATAGAAATTAAAACGCAGTCGTATACATGCCTCCCTGGGTTTGCCCCAAGGCAGTTTACTTACAGGCCAATACGCCTTAGGATTTGATGTGCACCCTGCTGGAAACGACTTCATCAATAGGAAGTACTACCTTCCCCTTTTTGGTTTTGAGTGTCATGGTAATATTGTCGATGGCCTCAATAGTACCTTCTAGATCGCCAATAGCGATAACATCACCGACCATATAATTTTTTCGGGTATAGAACATCTTAAGCACATCAGAAAAAACTTCCCTTGAACCTAAACCAAAACCAAGGGCAATCGCAAATAAAAAGGCGCCCAAAATCATGGTAAAATTACTGGTAATGATTTCTGTATCAATCCCTGCTTGATTCAAAGCGGTTATAGAAACAAAAAAGGCAATCATATAAAACAGGGCACCACTAATAATTTTAGATCCTCCTACCCCCATCGATTCAAAAAGGGCTAAAACGGCTTTTTTGACCACGGAAGCCAAATAAATACCTCCTGCTAAGATAAAGAGTGCACTGAGCAGGGTAGGCAAATAGCCTAGAACCGCTTTAATTCCATCGGAAACGGATTTAAGGCCAATGACATCTGCAATGACAATAGTAAAGAACAGGATCAATAAGACTTTGGCAAAGACTAGGATGATTTTAAGTAAATCAATCTTGATTTCTTTGTCCCCAAGGGGTTTGGCGTCCGTAATCTTCTTGGACAACGTATCAATTTTTGCAGCTTTTAAAACCCGCTTTAAAACAAAAAGAATAATCTTTAAGAGTACCCATGCGACTATGAGCCCTAAAATGGCAATGACGATCTGTGGAAGCAATTGTACCACATTGGAGAGCATATCGCTCAAACTTTCATTTAGTACCTGTTTGTATTTTTCCATTCCGCTTAATTTTATTGTTGGTTATTTCGTTTATTGGTTTTGAACATTCCGGCAAAAAGTGATGAATAATTGGACGTGACCAATACGGCCATGTCCAAGATCAGTTTGGCAATGGCTACATCGTTCATGACTTTCTTCCTCATCTCTGGAGGAACCTCCCTAAGGTTTCGGTTCAGCTGACTGAACGGATTATCAAAGTCGTTTGTCATCTATCCTAAGGTATTATAGATTTCCATTAATTTCGCTTTGGCGCGTTTTACGCGCATTTTTACGGCACTCTCCCCTATCTCATAAAGATCCCCCAATTCTTTAATGGAAGCACCATCTTGATATTTTAGCAAGAGAATGGACTTATCCTCTGCACTTACCAAAGCCAATGCTTTTTCCAATTTATGGGTTTTCATTTCATAAATACTCTCATCCGATACCTCTTCAGTCAATTTATATTCGGCACTGTCCATGGGTACCGATTTATCGCTCATTTTACGCTGTTTGTTCCTATTGACATAGTTGACACAAAAATTATAGGTAAAGGAATACAACCAAGTTGAAAATTTGGATTTTCCCTTAAACGATGCCAATTTTATAAATAACAGCAAAAAGACGTCCTGTGTCAAATCTTCCGCTTCATCCTGCGACCGGGCAAATCCATAACATTTGTTATAGACCATTTTGGCATAGCGATCATAAAGCACGCCAAATAGCATAGCATCGTTGTCTGCAACGATTTTTTCTACGAGTTCCTCATCTGTAAGTTGGCCGTACTTGCGGTCTGTACCCAATGGTTTGCGGTCTTGGTTTACTAAGATTAGAAACAAACGTTTTAAAAAGGTCACTTTGTACGGCTTGGTTAATGCTGTCCAAGATAGTTTAAAACGGCATATCTTTGGTAAAAACAAGCCTCCTATGAAACCCAACGTGCTATGCATTGCTTTTCTCATCATCCTAAGCTCCTGTAAAACAGAACAAAAAGAAACCAAAACTCCCAATCCCGTACCCAAAACGATTTTGGAAGAGATTGCGGATGCGCATGGCTATCAGCATTGGAAAAAAGTGGATAAACTAGCGTTTACCTTTAATGTGGACAGGGATTCCACCCATTTTGAACGGTCCTGGGTCTGGAAACCTAAGGCGAATATGGTAAAAGCCATTGCCGGTAATGACACCTTGCTGTACCAAAGAAATAACTTGGATAGCATCAGCTTAAAAAGAAACGCCGGTTTTGTGAATGATCGGTACTGGCTTTTGGCGCCTTTCAACCTCATTTGGGATGCCAATAATTTTGAACATACGCTAGTGGCTAAAGATACCGCACCTATCAGTCAAAAACCCATGCAAAAGCTCACTATTGTTTATGGCAATGAAGGGGGCTATACCCCTGGGGACGCGTATGATTTTTACTTTGGTGATGATTTTCTTATTAAAGAATGGGTATTTAGAAAAACCAACCAGCAAGAACCTTCAATGATCACTACTTGGGAAAACTATACGGAGAAGAATGGCATCAAATTTGCGACGGACCATAAAAAAGATAAAGAAACCTTTAATCTTTATTTTACCGACGTAGTCATTACAACCGATTAAACCATGAAAAAACTGCTTTTAGTATTTGTCCTTTGCCAATTTAGTTATGGGCAACATCAAAAATTGGGCGTCGTACTGGATGCGAAAAATAAAGAACCTATAGAGTTCGTTGATGTCTACAATACCAATGACAATACCATTACCAATGAGAACGGTAAGTATTTTTTACTGTCTTCCAACGATTCCATTGCCTTTTACAAACTGGGTTACCAAACCTTAAAAACAACTTTTGGCGCGGTTGCCGATACCGTTTTCTTAAAGGAAAAGACCTTTGAACTTACAGAGGTCGTATTGACCAATGAAGACCGTCTTTTTGATATGGTTAAAAAAGCGGTGCCCGGGAATTATCCTTCTGAAGAGTATAAAGAGCGATTTTTTATAAGGTCTACATTGCGTTATGATGGGGAAATTACACGTATTCAAGATATCCAAGGAAAACTCAAAAGACGGACCTTGTTATACCATGGCGATATGGAACTTGGAAAAAAGGATTTTGTCTTTGAAGTAGAACATATGCGTAAAGTGGGGCTCAAGGATGTTACAGAGGATGAAACGGATATCTATTTTAGGGCAAGGTCGCTACGGGCCATTCTAACGGAAACCGTTCAACTAAGTATTGTCCCGGAAAATTTTGAGATAGAGGAACAGTATTTTGACAATCAAGAAAAAGTACGCATCGCATTTACCTATAACGGCGATAATAAAAAAGCGAATGTTAGTGGATACTACATTGTAGACCTAAACGACAAGGCTATTTTGGAGTATTATCAACTATCAAAACCCCAATTGGATTTTAGGCAAAAAAAGGATATTCGATATCGCGTAACGCGTTTTGAAAAAAACGTTTTGTTCGATAAGGATTTGGAAACGGGAAAATATCTGATGAAGAATGCCAAAATAAAAACCTTGGTAGAAATCCAAGATAATGAGGAAACCTTTCGTACTTTTTTTGAATCTGAGGATATCCTAAAGTCTTATGCGCATTTTGGCACGTTTAAAGTCCGTAAAAACGCCAATGAAAATAAAGAGGTTTTCAGGTTGAAATTCCCCTATGATAAAGCGTTCTGGGAAACCCAAAATAGCCTGCTCCTAACGGATGAGATGGAGGCTTTTATTACCAAAGTAAGCCAATCGAACAGTGAGTTTGACATACGTTCCAATTTGCATTAACGCCCTTTACCTTTTAGGATTGCTGTCAACAGAAGAATTACAAAAGCGCAACCCAGCAAGGTCCAAAAACTGGTGGTCAGCTGATACTTTTCTGCCAAGAGTCCCAAAATTACGGGTCCGGATAAAAACCCGGTATATCCCATACCGGCTATAAAAGCTACCCCCTGAGAGGAATCCACCCCCTTGACCGTACCTCCTATTCTAAAAAGTTCCGGCACCATAACGGAAAAGCCGAGGCCAATGAACCCAAAACCTATTAAAGCGGAAGCCGTATGCCCCGCAAGTACCAAACCATAGCCTACAATGGCAATTAAAGCACCTAGGGCCACAATCTTGACCGAGCCTATACGCTGGCTTATCCCATCACCCAGAAATCGCCCTAACGTCATTGTTGCGGAAAATGCCAAGAACCCACCTCCAATAAGGATTTCAGGAGAAAACGTCACTTCCTTTAAATAGAGTGCACTCCAATCTACCACGGCACCCTCGCTGCCCATGGCAATAAAACCAATAGCCCCTAATAAAAATAAGGGTTTGAACAACTTTAAGCTAAAGGGCTCCTTAACTACCGGAGCTGCTTTGATATGATAATATTCCTTTTTATACAACCAATTTGTGGCCAAGACCAAGACCACGGTAATTCCCATATGTAAAGCAGGGTTTCCAAGGAACGGAATGAGGAAACTTCCCAGACCCACGATAATGCCACCCAAACTAAAAAAACCATGGGCGGCGGACATAAAATTTTGTTTGTCCTCTTTTTCAATTTCCGTAACCAAAGTGTTCATGGCAATATCCAATAGCCCGTTGGTGGTGCCAAAAAGGAACAATGCCAAACACAGTACATAATAGTTTGATGCCAATAACGGAAATAGGGCAAATACACTGGCCAATACAACGCCTAGCCAGGTAGCCCTGCCAACCCCTAACCTATTGATTATGGTTGACGCTAAAGGAAATATGGCAAATACCCCTAAGGAAAGAAAAAAGATAGCAATCCCTAAATCCGCTTTATCAATTGCCAATTTCTCCTTGACGGACGGAATATAAATTGCCCAAGTCCCAAACCAGATATTCAAACTGGCAAAGACCAATGCGGGTGCCAAATAACGGGGACTGGAAAGGATTAACTTTAATGATTTCATAGCGGAAAATCAGTATGGGAAATACTTATTTTGATTGGATCCCTTCTTTTAATATTGTTCCAAATCGATACATATCCTCAAAAGAACAATAAAATGGTGCAGGTGCCAATCGAATAACGTTAGGTTCCCTCCAATCCGTTATGACCCCTTGCTTCATTAGGTAATCAAAAAGCGGTTTTCCTTCCCCATGTAAAAAAACGGAAAGCTGGCAACCCCGTTCCTTAGGGGTAATGATTTCAAACGAACTCTCTACCTGCTTATCCACCTCATGCAAGATAAACTCCAGATATGCGGTCAATACTTTTTGCTTTTCCAAAAGCGCTTCCATACCCACTTCTTCAAACAATTGTAGAGAGGCCAGGTACGGGGCAACGGACAATATTGGGGCATTGCTCAATTGCCAAGCATCTGCATTAGGCATGGGTTCAAACTCGGGTTTCATTAAAAAGCGGGTATCTTTTTTAGTACCCCACCAGCCTTCGAACCTTGGAATGTCCTTTTTATCCAAATACCGTTCATGTACATAGATGCCTGATGCGTTCCCCGGGCCACTATTCATGTATTTGTAACTGCACCAAGCGGCAAAATCAACATTCCAGTCGTGTAAGTTCAACGCTATATTTCCAACGGCATGGGCCAAATCCCAACCTACAGAAGCACCTGTTTTTTTACCGGCTTCCGTGATCTTTTGCATATCAAAAACCTGTCCGTTGTAATAGTTGACGCCACCTATCAGCACCAGGGCCAACTCATCGCCAAGTTCTTCAATTTTAGCCAAAATATCCTCGGTACGCCATGCATTTTCACCCTCCCGTTTTTTTACCTCTACGATGGCGTCCTTAGGATCAAATCCATGAAAACGCACCTGACTCTGTAGCATATATTGGTCGGAAGGAAACGCTTTTTCCTCGCAAAGGATCTTAAACCGTTTTGACGTAGGCCTATAAAACGAAACCATTAAAAGATGAAGGTTTACGGTAAGCGTGTTCATTACGGATACTTCCTCCGTTTTGGCACCGACCACCTTAGCCAAAGGTGCTGCCAAACGCTCGTGATAGTCCCACCATGGTTTTTCTGCATAAAAATGGCCTTCTACGGCCAACTTTGCCCAGTCTTGCATAACCTCATCAACATACTTTTGGGCATTCTTAGGTTGTAAACCCAATGAATTCCCCGTAAAATAAATAACGTCTTTCCCGTTTACCTGCGGATAGTGAAATTGCTGTCGGTATTTTTGCAGGGCATCCGATTTATCCAAGGATTGGGCAAACTCCAAATTGTTTTTAAATTGCATCTAGTCAGTGGTTTTTTGTTTTAATTAGGGTTACTAAGGCGCATTTCGGCAATGTGCTTTGTAAAACCTGATTTTTCGTATGCTCTTAATGCGGATTGATTGTCCTCATAGACCGTAAGCCGTATTTCCTGAAGTCCGTTCTGACGACACCAAGCAATCAAATTGTTTGTAATTTGTTGGTTGATTCCCTTACCTCGATACTCCGGCAGGGTGTACATAAAACCCAAATAACCGTACCATTCATGATTCAAGTAATGGCGCGCTCTTTTTTTGAGCGCATAGCCGGATGCCACTATTTGACCGTCAGCTTCAGCAACTAATACCTTAACGGTAGTATCTTCAATATAGGCCCCAATATCATAGTAGCTCACAGGGTCTTTGGCAATAGTGGAATCAAAGGGACGTTCCGCTTTAATAAGTTCCTGTTCAAACCGTAACAGTACTTTTAAATCCGCAGCTATGGCATCCCTTATATGCACATTTTCCATGGGTCTAAAGTAACGCATATTTGGTTATTTTTGTTAAAATTTGTCCATGCATTTTCTATCCCCGCTATTGGAAAAGTACATCTCGGAACATTCCACTCCAGAGCCGAAAATCTTAAGGGAACTTACCCGGGAAACCCATTTAAAAGTGGTCCGGCCACGTATGATAACAGGGCATTTTCAAGGTAGGGTACTGGCTTTGCTGTCCAAGATTTTGGCTCCCAAACATATTTTGGAAATTGGCACGTACACCGGGTATTCCGCCATCTGTTTGGCAGAGGGCTTACAAGCACAAGGCGAACTCCATACCATTGATATCAATGAAGAATTGACCACCATACAACGCAGGTATTTTGACAAAAGCGGCTATGGGCAGCAGATTGTGCAGCATACCGGAAATGCAATTGACATCATCCCAAAGTTGGATGTTACTTTTGACCTTATTTTCATTGATGCCGAAAAAAGGACTTACGACGCTTTTTTTGAAGCGGCCATGACCAAAGCTACTACAGGTACCGTTATTTTATCGGATAATGTTTTATGGTCCGGCAAAGTTGTAGAACCGTTGGATAAATCGGATAAAGCCACAGCGGCCCTTTTGGAATACAACAAAAAGCTGAGCGAAGATCCCAGGCTGGAAACCGTACTACTGCCCATACGGGACGGATTGACCTTAAGTAGGGTCCTTTAAAAGTAACCGAGTCCCAAATTTTTGATAAAGCGCATAAAACAGCAAAGCACTTGCAATACCTACTAGCGCCCCTACCAAAATATCCAACGGAAAATGTACGCCAACAAAGATTCTACTGGAAGCGAACAAGAGCGGCCAAATAAAGAAAATAAGGGTCCAACGGAACCTTTTACGAAGCAGCAGATATACCAATACCGTAATGGCAAAAGAACTTGCGGCATGACCGGAGAAAAAGCTATAGTCGGTGGGATTCTTTAAAATGCGGATCAACGTATTTAGTTCCGTATCATTATTTGGGCGTAGGCGCGCTACATAATTTTTTGTGAGGTCCGTAATTACGATGATGAAAACAGCCAAGGTCACCACCCAAAGTGTTTTTACCACCCCTTCTTTAAAAGGTCTTTTGTAAAAAAATAAAAAAGCAAAAAAAAGGTAAAGGGGTATCCATGTATTGATGTTGGTAACAACGGACCAAAAAGTGTCCAGCTCCGCCATCCCAAGATTGTTGAGATAAACAAAGGTTTCCCTATCCCATTCCAATAACTTTTTGAGCATACCTATTTGGTGCTTCGCTTAATTGCGCCGGTAACATCATCCACGTTTTTCTTTACCTCATTAAGCTCGTTTTTGATGTCCTTGGTAAAATCCGTGTCAATACCTTGCTTATCCGCACTCTTTTGAATCTCCCGTTTAATATCGTCCGTGGCATCGCGCAGCTGTCGCATTCCTTTGCCCAGTCCTTTGGCAATACCCGGAATTTTATCCGCACCAAAGACCATGACCACAATGAACATGATAAAGAAGATTTCTGCGCCACTAATGAATAAGAAATGCATACAACAAATATAGCCAGAAGTTATTTTTAATGGAACGATTTGTACGTTTATGTGATGTCTTATGATAAACTACCGATGTAAAACGTACACACCTATTTTGAAGGTGTCGAAAGTAAAGGCATAAAAAAAGCCCCGATTGACGGGGCTTTTGTTCGATAAAGAAAAAAATTATTTTCCTTTTACCTTTTCCTTAAACTGGTCAAATTCGGATTTTTCATCCTTTATTGGCCAAGAGTTGTTGGTCGTATCAATATCGGCCGTTTCCAATTTTGGATCTATCACGATACCCACCAATTCTTTTTGTGAGGAGATCACACGTTTTACCTCTTTATCGTTCTTTCTCCATATTTCCGCAGGATAGGTAACGCTCTCCTTAGTGCCGTCCGCATAGTTATATTCTACGATCAAGGGCATTGGAATTCCGCCCGGCTTGTCAAAGGTCACCTGATAGAAATATTTGGGTTCTTCCACGGCTGCTCTTTCAGCTTCCGTCATATTGTCCATCATAAACTCTTTAAGGGTAGCAGAAGTTTCGGAGGGTGCTTTGCCCTTCAAATCCTCATTGTAATCTTCGCTGCCTTCTTCTGCCAAATATACCAATGGTGGTAAGTCTGCCGGTGTTAGGTTACGCGCCTCCATGTACTCCTTCATTCCTTGTGTAGGCTCATTGGACACATAGTATTTCTTTACTTCTTTAACACCTATGTCCACATAATCGGTAGTGTAGAACCACCCTCTCCAATACCAGTCCAAATCGACGGCTGAAGCATCTTCCATAGTACGGAAGAAATCTTCTGGAGTAGGATGCTTAAACTTCCAACGCTGTGCGTAGGTTTTAAAGGCATGGTCAAAAAGCTCTTTACCCATGACGGTCTCCCTTAGGATATTTAAGGCCGTTGCCGGCTTACCATAAGCGTTAGGTCCTAATTGATATACGTTTTCAGGATTGGACATGATTGGGGATATAAAACTCTGGTCCCCAGACATATAAGGCACAATTTTAGCGGCCTCACCCCTTCTTGAAGGGTATTTGTCATTTGGCGCAATAACGTTAGGATAGGCTTCCCCAAATTCTTGCTCCGTCAAATACTGCATAAAGGTATCCAGACCTTCATCCATCCATCCCCATTGACGCTCATCGGAATTTACGATCATTGGAAAAAAGTTGTGACCCACTTCATGGATGATCACACTGATCATTCCATATTTTGTTCTATCGGAATAGGTACCGTCCTCATTTGGTCGTCCATAATTCCAACAAATCATGGGGTATTCCATCCCTTGGTTTTTCGCATGTACGGATATGGCTTTATGGTAGGGATAGTCAAAAGTAAATTTTGAATAGCTCTTTAAGGTCTGTACCACTGCTTTTGTGGACTGCTCTTCCCAAAGGGGGTTCCCTTCTTTTGGATACATAGATACGGCCATAATATCACGACCGTTCAATTTTACGGCTTGCATGTCCCAGATAAACTTACGGGAACTGGCAAAACCAAAATCGCGCACCATTCTGCCCGGTTCGGTTTTAAATTTCCAAGTTTTGGTGTCCGTAGCTTTTGAAGCTTCTTTTACGACTACTTCTTCCTGTGTTACGATCACTACTGGTTTGTCATACGACTTTGCCGCGGTATTGTATCGCTTCATCATCTCTTTGGTAAATACTTCTTTTCTATTCTGAAGTACTCCCGTAGCATCAACTACGTGATCCGAAGGTACGGTAATGCTAACATCATAATTTCCAAAAGGCAAGGCGAACTCACCACTGCCCCAGAACTGATGGTTTTGCCAACCTTCAACATCGGAATACACTGCCATTCTTGGAAAAAACTGAGCAATTACATAGGCACGGTTTCCGTCTTTTGGAAAATACTCGAATCCTGATCGTGCCCTATTTACGGTATGATCGGGAATGTTATACCACCATTTTATGGAAAA
>CALEYA010000050.1 GCA_937926215.1 uncultured Croceitalea sp.
GGGAACTAAACTAAAGGGAGTGCCTTTTGGAAAACTTAAATATAGAGAATCAAGTTCAAAGTTCCTTATAGAAAACCCTTAGAAATTCTATGCTTTTCCTTACGACAAACCGTTTATCCAGTTATCCTTAATTTCTTGGAGTCAATGCCTAAAAGCAGCTGTACATTCCAGAGTTAACTTCCATATCGTTTTGGGAATTGCTCAATACCTTCCTTTTAGCAGTGCTGATACGTCTTCTACATAAGCTTGCCTGTCATAAAAGAATTTCAATGCTTGAAAACGCAGCAACATCTGCTAGTTTTTTTGCACCTTCTTAATATCCTTTAGTATGATGTTATGATTTGACAAACTCTTCTGCAACTCCTTTTGGGAACGGTTCAAATCCAATGCAGATGCATCTACTTGTACTTTTAATTGCTGTACTTCCCGCCTGAGTGCCGGGGCGTTTCCAAAGCTGGCGTTTGTAGTAAGACGCTCCAATTTTCCTGATATTTGGTTGAGCTGTTCTTGTGTTGCCGCAGTGGCCTGTTCTACCACTTCCACTTCCTTTCTAGATTCTTCCAAAGTCCGTTCCCATAAGGCAAAACCAAGGTTAACAGAGGTTAGACCGGCATCTTCCAAACGCTCGTTTACCCATTTTGGGGTTGCCAAAAACAACACGAAAACCGCAATAAGGCATACCTCTCGTATGCTGACCACCAAATCCTTAAAATTCATTCCTTCCATAGCTCGTTATTATAGTTATCCGTTGTTTCCGTTATCCGAAATTCCATTATCAGTGATTTGTCGCTCTTTAAAATAAAAGCCTATGATAAATCCCAATGGACCGGATAAAATGGAAGAAACCGTAGTCAATAAGTCTTTGTAATCATCCGTTTGGAAGCCGTCCGTGGAATACCCGATGAGAAAGGTCACGAATATGACGCAGAAGAACAGCACCACAAAGACCATGGCGAGCACCCCCCTATTCTTTTCCCGCTTTTCATCGGCACTTTGTTTAATTACGATATTTTCCAGCCGTTCCCCTAGATTGGTTAAAATGTTGTTTGAGCCCATAGCCTTACCTTTTTTGTATTTTATACTTGGGATATTCGCGTTCCAACTCCTGTTTCAATCCCATTTCTATGGTATCGATTTCCTGTTCATCCGGAGTAATCAGGTCCTTGTCCTTATTGAGTTCCAAAATACGCTCCAGTATCTTCTTGGTCAGTTTTAATTCGTATTCCAGTTCTAGTCTTGATTTTTTTAACATTCCTGAGATTTTTATAGCAGTGATTGTAGTAATTGAGGGTCACTCGGTTCTTTTTTATCGAGTTTCACCTCTTTTAGAAACCCATTTGAAAATAAGTCCTGCATATCATCGGAAAGTAAGGAACATCGGTATTTGCGCCAGGTTTTGGCATCGGGTCCGTACATGTGGTCCACCAATCCGGAAAATTTCCAATCCGCATTTTTCCCCCAATGGATGGTAAAAGCGATGTTGTTTTGTTGTAGTGCCGCTATCATCTTCTTTGACAATCCTTTAAGGGTTCCCAACTTTTTCTTTTCATTCCAAAGGACACCATCGATCTCGATCATGCAAGTGGTAGGAAAACGTGCAAAGGACAGCGTAGCCTGCGATTTTTTGATAAAGCGCATGGCAAAAATTCCGGGTACGGGCCCTTCATCAATACTCACTTTGGATAGTACTTTTAAAGCCTTGCCTGCATTGGTATGGTCAACACCAAAAGAAATGGCAAAGGCAGGGCCTTGATACGGTGCATCCCAAAAAGTTTCCGCCAAGGTGCCTATGGAGACTTCATCGGTTTTGGGTAAAATGGAGCTTTTAAGGGCATTAATGAATACCGGAATACTTGCAGGAACCCTGGAACCTATCTGTACCGCTAGATTGACCAAATCCCGATAAAGGGATTTTTTGATTACCGGAAAGGGATCCGGATAATTGAGCTTATAAGGTTTCTTATACATGAATTCAGCAACGTATTTGCCATTGTCCTTGTATTGGTTGATAAACACCTTGTAGTGATACGGAATATTGGCTTCCCCATTGCTTTTGACCTCTTCAGGAATTCCCTTAAAAGCCTTGAAATCTTGTTTTTCGGCCAATTCGATGGCTTTGTCCTTATCCAATTCCTTTACGTAGCGCTTGAGCAGAAATAGGTTCTGGGCTTCCAGGACCACCCCATGGATAAAGCCAAAGGAACCCAAACCAACCAAGGCCGCATTAAAAAGTCCGTCATTACGGATCACCCGTGAACGCAATTTTTGCACAAAAGCATCATTTAAAGCGGGTTTTGTATGGCGTTCCAGATAGACGATATCACCAGGATTAGGTCCTATAACCAAATTAAGGCCCACCACATAATCCTGTACGGAGCCAAAATTGATGGCAGAACCGTGTACTCCCGTGGAAATACAACCGGCAACGGTCTGACCGTTACTGGCTCCGGAAGCTTTTAAGGATTTACCATGGCCGGCAAGCTTTTCGGATATTTCCTTGACTACGTTTCCGCACTCAAAGAGAAACAGATTTTCCGCACTATAACTGGATAAATGGTGAAGGTCTTGATCTCTAAAGGAAAAATAGGTGTTCATATGCGCATTAAAATGCATTCGGTCCTTTTGATGCGCGATGCTGGACATGGACCATGCCGATCCATACGCCCTAAAACCTTCATTTTTGTTTTTTGCCTCGGTCAGCAGCTTTTGGATTTCCTGTGCGGCGTCATTATATCTATCCAAATCCGAAGGCATCACGGCCGGGGATTCCAACTTTGTTTTATACAAGATTTTTAACGGAAAAGGGCCGTTGTTGTGGAGCGTATCCCATTCGCTAAGCGTGAGTTTGGTGGTCTTTGCCATAATTTTCGGTATTATTTCATGCAGACATATTTGATTTTTACTTTACGCTTACGGCCAAAAGTGACCGCGCTCAACAGCAAGGCGCCAAAGGTATTTCTATACTCTACGGTATGCAGTTTGCCGGACGGACATAGGTCCGTCACTTTAATGAGATAAGTAAAATCCTTGTTCTCCAACCCTATGGTAATTACCGTATCCAGTTCGGTAACCTCTACGGCACGGTAATAATCATCCCGCACCATAGGTGCCGCTGGGTTTGGGGTACCGTTAACGCTTGCCAACCTTACGGAATAACAGGATTGAAACAGCAATAGGATAAGCAATACCAAAAAAACGGATGGAAAGAGGTATTTTTTTAGTTTCATGATTTCTTTATGTAAAATCCAACTTTAACGAAAGGGAACTATATATGGGGAAACCTAGATAACTAATGCTTTAGCATAGCATTCATTGAAGATAATGGATCGTACTGTTGAACTCTTACCACAATGTATGGTTTGTAGGAAATAGTGTACGATTTGTTTGTTTTAAGGCATTCGGGTTCAATTAAACGCATAAAAAAAGGCAGTACTTTACTACTGCCTTTAGCTATTTATTGGTGAGAAGTATTACTCCTTTACCAACCTATAGGTATGCACCCAATCCACCTTCATGGTATTGACGGAATTATCCAACAATTCTTCCTTTTGAGGAAGGCCCCCTACCCATTTCACGTCTTCTGACCATAAATCCCAAATAATATGGAGCTTTCTGTTCAAGTCCCGCTCCGCGCTTACACTGCCCGCAGGCTCCCCATCCAGATAAAATTGGATTTCAGTTGCGCTTTTCCACCAAACACCAAAGGTGTGGTAAGCCTCGTTCCATGGCACTCCTTTAAGCGGATTGGCCTTGGATAGTTTTCGGTTGTCGAAATTGCCTTTGTTACGCTTGGTATCGTCATTGATTACCTGAAAGTATTGCGAATTCATCTGCCATGGATAGTCCGGTTGGCAGCCACAGGTAGGATTGGAATTGTTCTCTATTACATCGATCTCATCCCTATTGGAGATATCGCCATTGTTCAACCAAAACGTATTGTACGCTGATATATGGGCCGCTTTAATACGACTTACCGTATACATGGGATATCCAATTTGTACTTTTGATTGCACCCTAGAGGTTCTAAACCAACGCTCCGCATCGGCATCCAAGGTCGCTTTTATCCAAAGATTTCCATCCTCCACACCGGAATTCTCATCCCGCATCTGCACGGGAACGCCATAATTCCAAAGCGATTTATACCATTTTTCCGTATCATAGCCCGTATTGAATTCATCGGATAGTTCCGGTAGTTTTTCCCATTTCATACCCACGGGCGGGGTTGGTGGTGTCTGTCCGGTAAAATCATAAGCTCCCGGCGGGTTAGCAGTTCCTTGGTTTTTAGTAGATTTTGTTGGGCCGCACGAAACCGCACATACAGCCAAGAGCATTAAGCCCAGTTTGGTAAATTTCATTCCGTTTGTATATTTCAGTTAAACACCGAAAATTAGGAATTTGGCTTTCCCGCACTAAATGGGAGTGCTGTATAATAACTAGACAAAATAAAATTCAAGGATCCTTCAACTAGACTTTGATTGCCAATGCGCGTTGCATAAAGGATATTTAAAGGTCTTGGCGGACCGATGGGACCCAAAACAAATTTATTGGCGCCGCTAACCCATGAGGCTTTTTCGGTATAGGGACTTACCCTGAGCTAGTTTATTTCCGACTTTTTCCTTCCTGATCCATCAGTTTGTCTTCTTTCCAAACGCCGGTGATTTCCTTACCGTCCTTACTGTAAAAAGTGCCCTTACCGTTGCGTTTGTCATCCTTCCACTGTCCAACATACTTTTCCTTGTTGGGCCAATAATAGGTACCTAGACCGTTACGTTTATCGTTGGCATAGTTGCCTACATAATATTCGCCATCCTTCCAATAAAAAGCACCTTGCCCGTGCCGTTGATTGTCTTGCCACTCCCCTTCATAGCGACTGCCAGAATCTAAAATAGCGATTCCAGTTCCGTTGGCCTGTCCGTTTTTTACGCGGCCCACATAGTGCATTCGATTTCCTTTTTTACTTTTAAACGTCAAATATTCCCCAAAGGATTTTTGTTGCAGCTGTTTACGCATACTATTCAGCTGCACCTTGGTTTTCTTTAGGATAAAATTGATGGAATCGTACTTTCGGAGTTCTTTTGATGATAGTGCCGCACTGGCGGTCAAAGAATCCACGCTTATCGCAGCGATCGTATCCAATTGGCGTTCTTCCTCTTTTAGTGCCATCATCTTTTCAGCAATGGCAATATGCAAGGGTATAATCTCTTTGCCGTCATCAAGCCGCGTTAAGCTTTCATTATAGGAGCTCAATGCGCCGCTGTAATTTCCTTCGACCAACATGGAATCGATCCTGGTCACCTCTTCATAGTTGGACAAGGTATGCGTCAACCTTTCGTTGATCTGTTGTTTTTTTTGCAACTGGTTTTGGTAGCCTTGCGCCCTAAACATAAAAAATAACGATACCACCGTGGCAGCGGCTAAAAGAAGATAAGGAATGACTATTCTTTTTTTCATTTTTTAGGTTGTCAAATTAAATACGCTAATTCTTAATCGTTTAGATGTATGGCAGGTAATTTATTTCTGACTTTTCTAAAATCAGGCGAAAAGTACATATGGAAGCGCAGGGTCCAATTCTGGTTGAACACCCCAGGATTATCAAAGGTTTGCCCATGGGAATACATGAGTCCTGCCGCTACCGTTAACCTTGGTGTTAGAATGTACCCCAGGGTGGTCGTTAACCGTAAATCTTCCATAACACTGCCCACCACTTGTTTTCCACTTTGCATGATCAACTCTGCCTCTGGGGAAACATACAAGGTACTTGGTTCCAGCTTGTGGTTGTTCAAAGGTACTTTGGCCCTAAAAAGATACCGCCATCGGTTCCGGAAAATGTATTCACTATCCTCCGCAAATCCTTGTGTCCATCGGTGTTCAATACGTATCCTATGATAAATCATGGCAGAATACAAGGCTTGTGCAAACTGGTATTGGTGCCAAATACGAAATTCCGGGACTACGTTCCTATCCTCAGAATCCTCATCCGTATTAAAATTTACCCGTACTACCCCGCCCAGACTAAAATTCACTTTCTTGGAATAAATATAAGCAAGGGCATGTCTGTTATAAATCTGTGCCAGCTGTCCTATAAAGGGGGTTTCCTTGGTTTCTTGGAACCTAAAATGGGTCTGGGCATCCCAGAAAAAACGCTTGGATATCCGTATTTTCCCGTAGGTGTTGAACCACACCTTGGTTTTAGGGTCTTTAAACTCAGATTCCGTAGGTAGGAAAACACCCTCAGTTTCTTCTTGAGCCATCATTGGGACCATCCTAAAAAAGAACACCACCAACAACGCTATAATACCTGTGTTTATGGGTTTCATGGTTGGTCTTCTTTTACATTGAACAAAGCAACAATGGCCTTTGGATCATTTTCCCTTCTAAGCTTCCGTTCCAGTTTTGTGGTATCCTCATCACGTAACTCCAAAATGCGTTCATGGGTGGTATGCATGAGTTGCACTAGTTCGTTTACATTACCACAATCCACATCTTCTTGGGTGCTTTTAAGATAGTAGGGCACCAGGACTTTTTTATAGGCCGATGTTATTCGCTTTTTTACCTCCTCGTCCATAAGGTTGGCCATAAACGGGTTCCAAACACGGTCGGTATACGTTTCTTCTATTTCAACTGACTGATTTGGTAAAGCTGCGATTGCCTTTGCCAAGTTGTTCATGGATTTGTAACACTCCAAAAGCGCCTTGGCACTGACCACATCTTCCGCGCTTGAAAATTCGCTTAATTTGATATCCGTTACGGATTTGATATGTTCTAAGGCCTTAGTATGTGCATTGGGCAAGGTATTGCTCACGGTATCCAACAGTTGCTCCAAGGCATGGTTTTCCGCAATCAATTGTTCCTCTAACACCCGTAGTTCCTGTTCCCGTTTATTTTTGGACAATTTTTTGGAAAGCACGGGCTCCACCGTTTGCAGACTTTCCAAGGCATAGGATGCGATTTGCACTGCCGTATTTAGGGATGTTCCCGTAAAATCATACGCATCGGCATTGGGCAGCACAAAGGAAGGCATCGCCGAAACCCCTTCTTTTTGGGGGGTCTTTATTTCTTTTGATGGTAGCTGTGGAAACAGTTTTTGGAATACTTGTGCTCTAGCGGCATATTCATAAATGCCCGCTTCTTTTAAGGCAAGAAATGCGCCCAATGGATGCAGGTATTCTTTCGATATGGTATGCACCACTTCATAAAGTCGATTCGCCTCGGCATCGGAAAGTTTTAGAATGCCCAGTTGCGAGCTGCTCAAGAAGAAATCACTTATCCCTTTTGCCATTTTGTACTGCTCCGCTAGCTTATCCAAGGTTTCGTTTTCCAAAGAATCCAGCGGATAATACGGCACTTTGACCTTAAATTCAGGTAAAAAGGTCGCCTTGCCAAGTTGTGAGAGAATCGTGTCCAACTTCTGATAATAACCGGCATTCTCTGCCAGTAAAGGTTCCATGTTGCTTTTAGAAAGGTCTACCGTTTCCGTATTGGTTTGCAGGAGGTGGAGTGTTTTTAAATAGGCCGCATCTAAATTTATCGTTTTGGTGGTCTTGGCATTGTTTCCGGTAAAATTGATGTCCGTTGACTTCCCTTCCTTTTCAATCTGGATCCTTAGCAATACCCCTTCCTTAAAAATCCAGCTTTCCGAACTCCCAATTTCTTCCGAAGAAAACAACGACCACTCGTCGTGCGCCAATCCGTCCCTTAAAAACCGGCCGACCAAGGTATTTTCGGTGTTTTCAATTTGAAAACTCTGCTGTGGGATACCTTTATCGAACAGGATGCTACTTTTAAACAAGGTTTCCGCAACTTCAGAATCCGCGATCCTATTGACTTCGTATATCCAAGGCCCATCCGGTCTTCCTTTGACGACCTTCCCTTTTGCTTCTTCTTGCACACCACTGACCAAAACCCGGTATTGGTAATCGACCACCTGTGTTTGCTTGTCCGACTGGAATTCCCCAAATTCAAATTTCCAATTCCCTGTTGGGTAGTCGTTTTCAAAGGCACCGGAAAATAGAAAGGAATTGTCTTCCTTGGCCAAAAGGGCATCCAAACTGGAGCGTTGCATTTTAAAATCCCCTTGCAATAGGGTGTCTTGATCGCTAATGAGATAGCCAAAATTGGCGTCTCCCTTATACTTTCCCAGTTGGTATGGCCCAGAATAGGTTCGTTGTTCTTGTCCGTACACGCCGCAAAATTGTGTACATAACACTACCAAGGCCGCCCTAAAAGCATTTGTTCTCGTAAAATAATGCATTAAGCGTTTTTTGCGCCTTTTATGATAAAAGGCAATTGGTTGTCTTGTATACGGGGGAAATTGGAAAACGGATTTTAAAGTTCACTAAAATTTTTAACAACTTTTTATTGGCGCCGCAAAAAGCTATAATTCGCCGAGGCCTTTCCGTACGTTAGATGGACTTTCCTCGAAGTTAAAATTCAGTTTCGTATAAATGTCTTGCGGGCTTGCCCAGAGCTAATTTACTTTAGGGGTTATCGAGCTTTTAATACCCTGTCCACCAAGATTCGCTGGGCATTTTTTCAGTAAGGGTAATGAATTCCCCAATTCTAGGAGTGGCAACGGGAACATCCAATTCCTTGGCTTTCACCAAGACCCTTTCAATGGGATCCGTCCAGCTATGCAATGCCAATTTAAACCCACCCCAGTGAATGGGCATCATTTGGACCGCTTTGGCGTCTAAGGCGGCTTGTGCGGTTTCTTCCGGAAACATATGGATGTCCGGCCACATGGCATTGTACTGTCCGCATTCCATCATGGCAAGGTCAAAAGGACCGTAAGCATTACCGATTTCCTTAAAATGGGGGCCGTAACCGCTATCGCCACTAAAGAACAATCGGTGATCTTTCGATTTTATGACCCATGAGCTCCATAGAGTACTTTGGCCATTGCTGAACTTTCGTCCGGAAAAATGTTGCGCGGGAGTACACGCAAAGACCAAATCATCCAAATTCGTTTCTTGCCACCAATCCAATTCAATAATACGGTTCTTTGCTATTCCCCAGGCTTGTAAATGGACGCCTACACCCAAGGGTACATAGAACTTTTTTACCTTGGTGGCTAGTTTCTTTATGGAGGGGTAATCCAAATGATCATAGTGGTCGTGGGAAATAAGCACGGCATCTATAGCGGGTATTTGGGCTATTGCAATGGGCATCTCTGCGTTAAACCTGTTGGTGCCTAGCCACTCATGCGGAGCGGCAACCTTGCCGAACATGGGATCGATAAGTATATTTTTACCGGCCATCTGTAGCAGAAAAGCGGAATGTCCAAACCAGACCAGTCTGGGAACACCAGTATAGTTGGCAAGGGCAATTGAATCTACTTTTTGCACCTCGATATCCCGTTGGGGGCTCCCGTTAGGTGTTTTGGTAAAAAAAAACTTTTTGCTGATTGAAAATATCTTTCCAAAATCCGTTTTTTCGGGCACATCTGGTTTAACGTTGATAAATTTGCCGTCCCTAAAATTTGGCGAAGCGGCATAAACGGTTTCCAGTTCTTTACTTAGGTCACCACCAAAACCGGGATGAAAACGAACGAACAACATATAGGCCACCACCAATGTGATGACCAGTATCCCAAGGGTTACCAGCATTTTTTTGAGGAATTTCTTTAAAAAGGTCAAAATATCAATTGGCGGCTAATGCATTCCCTGTATAGGTGACCCGGTAGATCGCATCGCCATAATCATCGGAAATCAACATAGAACCATCTTCCAAAAACAAGATGTCCACCGGTCTTCCAAAGGCCTCCTGGCTTTCATCATCCAACCAACCATCAATAAAGGTTTCATAGGCCACCGCCTCATTATCTCTCAATTTGACCAACGAAATTTTATAGCCTACTTTTTTGGAACGGTTCCAAGAGCCGTGTTCCGCTATAAAGGCATACTCCCCATACTGTTTGGGGAAACTCTTTCCGGTATAAAACTTAACGCCAAGGGGCGCGACATGGGCTCCTAACTGCTGTACAGGCGCAACAAACTCTGAACAAGGGCGTAGTTTTCCGTATTCTGGGTCGGTCACGGTTCCACCATGGCAGAAAGGATATCCAAAATGTTGTCCGGCTTCAGCGACCCTGTTCAACTCACAAGGGGGAACATCATCCCCCATTAAATCACGGCCATTATCGGTAAACCAAAGTTCCTTGGTCTCTGGATGCCATGTAAAACCCACCGAGTTGCGCACCCCATGGGCAACGATCTCCCGGTTACTGCCATCCACATCCATACGGGTAATGGTGGCGTATCTTTTGTCGACAACCGTAGAATCACAAATATTACAAGGCGCCCCTACGGGTACGTACAACTTATCATCAGGCCCAAACGCGATATACTTCCACCCGTGGTGGAATTCCGTAGGATAATCATCATATACAACAACGGGTTGGGGAACGCTGTCCAAGTTTTTTTCTATGTCATCGTAACGTAAAAGTCGGCCTACTTCAGCCACAAACAAGGATCCATTTCTATAGGCAATGCCGTTGGGTACCTCAAGGGAATCCAGAACCATGATTCGATCTGCCTTAAAATCATTGTCTCTATCCTGCACGGCGTACACCAGGTTTTCCGTCCTAGTGCTCACAAAAAGGGTCCCATCGTTGCCCATAGCCATAGAACGCGCACCATCAATGTCCGATGCATATACCTCTATATTAAATCCTTCCGGAAGGTTTAGCCTATCCAGCGGCAAAGTGCTTTCCGGTTCGTCATATTGTACTGTTTCTTCCGTTGTCACTTGTTTTTTCTCCTTACATGCCATAAACGCCAATAGAAGGAAAAGACCTGTAAAAACCCGTGTTGTTTTCATAAATAGTGTTGCAAATTGTTTTTAAAATATTGCGCGCTTTGGGCGACGCTCTGCATGGAATCCTTTGCAAAATTACCACCTTGTTCCAAATAATAAAATTGTAATCCAGATTGGTCCAATGCAGCAAGCATTTGGTCATAGTCTATGGAACCATTGCCCAGTTCCGTATAATCCCTAGTGCGCTTATCCATATCCTTCATATGCCACATTACAAAGCGTGATGGATCTGCAGCAATCAATTCTAACGGATCCTTTGGCGAAGAATGTACGGCCCAATACAGATCCAACTGCAATTTTACCAAGTTAGGATCGGTACGTTCCAGAATAATATCATATCCCGTTTGTCCCTGTTGGGGTAAAAATTCAAAATCATGGTTATGGTACGCAAAGCCCAATCCAGCATCATGTACTTGTTCCCCAATACTGTTGAGTTTATCGGCCAACGCTTTTAAAACCCTCTAAATTTCTATATTCCGGAGCTAGCCACGGCCATGTAATAAAACTTTTGCCCAAGATTTTAGCGCCAGAGATACAAGCATCCACATAGGCTTTCAACTTTGACTCTGAATCCATAAAATAATCCGAAAATCCATAATGCCCACTAGAGGCGGACAAGCCCAAATCATCTAAAATAATTTTAAAATCCTTGCAGGTATACCCATAATATCTTTGGTTCTTGGGGTCAAAACCATAGGTCTCCACATCTTGATATCCCAATTGCTGTATTGTTCTAAGGGTGGTAAGGGTATCTTTTTCCAAAGCATCACGAATGGAAAACAGTTGTAAACCCATCTTAAACTTAGGTTCCTTTTCCATAGACCAAACTGTTTTAGGTAGCATCATAGAAAGCAGGCCCGCAGCGGAATAGTGGGTAAATTCCCTTCGAGAGATGCTATTCTTATGTTTCATGATCTGTTAACTATATGTCAGCAAGTTAACCGATTTTTGACAAGTATACACATGAAAAAGCAACCGCAATACCTATAAAAAAGCGCTATTCTAATTTTTAATGGTATCCGTTTAAGCGTTAACGCCATCCGTAGCGGTGCATTTTGACAGCGACTAAGGCAGTTCTGATCTGTAAAGAAAATAAATCGATTGTACTCTTCAGTAACACTTTTGTTCCCTGCAAATACAGGTAAAAAAGCCTTTGCGGAAACCGTATTCTAATACTAGTCCCCTGCCGTGACAAGGTCCCCACTATAACGAATTGCCATTCGCTGGGTACTGTTCACAAAAATGTTAGCCGTTTTGTTGGGATAGAAAATACCGGAAACGTTATAGTTTTCCGTTCCATTGTTTATGGAAAAATCTATAACATACCCCTTCCTTTTTTCATCAAACACCAACTCAAAATCGGTAGGGATATTTTTAAAATTGACTCCTGTATTAGAAAGGTTATATCCTCCGCCAAGCCTACGTTCCCCAAAATATGGTAACTGGGCTATAATACTGTCCCCCTTAAACTCCATGGTATTGTTGGAATTCAAAATATCTATTCTTCCAACCGTATTGCCCGGTGCCAGTAGTCCGGCATTTGCAATTGCATTTAGGCTTTGTGAGGCCATGGGATTTGCCCAGCGCCCTTTAAAAACATACGATTTGCTTTCCAATAAATTTTTAAACGCTTCCATTTCCGCTTCTGTGTAAGCGGCTTTTTTTCCTGATCCGCAGGCCACTATAAATAGCGCGGACACTAGCATAACTATGCCATATTTTAGCTGTTTCATCCTTTTATTATTTTAATACAAATCTTACATTTTTATATCACTTCCGGTAACCGAAATACGTAAAGTCCACTTTTGACTGATTGAACGCCTTATTTCTTTTAGTATCTGCTTATCCGTGTATCCAGAAAAAATAAAAGCGGCATTGAAAAGACCTCAAAAAACATTCCAAAGCACTTTTAATTTCATGTTAAAAAGAATGTTTTCAACTATTTTATGGCAGGAACCGATAAGGTAGTTTTAATTTTCAAGCGCTTCTAAAACCAAATTTTTAAACTCCACCTCGGAGCCTTCCGCTTGGATAGCAATTTGGCCAGAAGTTACGGTCGCATTATAGCCATGGTTGACCAAGGTACCGTTGACCCAAACTTTTATGGTATCCTGGACACACTCTACCGTTAAGGAGTTCCACGCTCCCAACGGTTTTTCCGAACCGTCCGTTAAATTTTTAATCCTTCGCAACGCACCTTCGGTAATCCCCCACTCCGCTTTTGGGCCACGTCGCTCTTCCATATTTGGTGTTGTTATATCTTCTACGATACACCAAAAATCCCCGGCATTTTCATGCATCAATTGCACCTCAATGGATTTTGGAAACATCTTATACAAGGCCCTAGGCGTAGAAGCATGTACCAATACCCCACAATTACCGGGTTCTCCCGGAAATCGGTATTCCAAGGTTAATCGGTAGTTTTCATAAGCCCTATCCGTAATTAGGTGTCCTTTTGGCGTCCCTAAACTAACCAAAAACCCATCTCGCACTATAAAAGGGTTTGTAGCATCCGGAACAGAATCCAACAAAGGGACATCTACATGCCAACCGCTTAAATCTTTGCCGTTGAATAGTTGTTCTTTGGTAACTTGATTGCAGGAAGCAAGCGCCAAAACAAAAAAACCAAGCAAAGAAATGGCAGTAATCTTCATAGTCGCAGTATTTTGAATGAACCCAAGGTACTAATTTTTGACAGCAATATAAATTAGTAAAGGCCATGGAGGGTCCATAGCCTTTACTAAGTGATTTAAAACTGGTTTGGGTTCTAAAAATTTTCAAGGAATCCGAAATAAATCCAAAAAAGTAAGACGGTTTACCTCCTTATAAGTAGTTGCTTTTGGTAGTCCAAACCTTCCGTATCTTGCGTTCTAATAAAATAAGTGCCCGCTGGCATATCGTTTACCTCTAGCCTGTACCCATTGCCCTCTTTCACTTTATTTGCATCGTAAGTGCGTATCAACCTTCCCTGAATATCAAATACCTGAATAACTTCAAGCGTAACCGGAGTACTAAAACTGGCGATAACACTTACTACGGAAGGGTTGGGATAGATGCTAAAGTCCAACACGTTGTCAAGATCCATCTCTTCACAGTTGCCTAACGGACCACCATCGCTTATGCTCCAATTTAAACGGTTTAACACTTCTCGCCCGGATTTACCGGCACAATAGGTGCTATTGCCCCCCGAAAACGAAATTCGTCTTGGTACTTCTCCTTCCCCTTCTCCAACGGTTCCCCATCCATTGAGCAAGGCATCGTAGTTGTCTTGGGATAGTTTGGTATTGGTGAACATTTCTTCAGCTGCCCCTAAATTGGAAATATTCCACGCGCCCAAATCTTGATCAAATGAAGTAGCATTGTAAAACATATAGTCCAAATCATAGACCTTGGATATATCCCAATTGCTCAGGTCTTGATTAAAGGCCGTTGCGGAATGGAACATGAATCCCAAACTCTTTATACGCTCAAGCTTCCAGCTCCCTATATTTTGGTTAAAAGAACTTGCGTTTCTAAACATGCCCGCCGTACTCTCCAAATTGGAAACGTTCCAAGCCCCTATGTCTTGATTGAACCGTTCCGCTCCATAAAACATACGGTCAGTCCTGGCTATGTTAGAAAGGTTCCATTGATTAAAGGATTCGCTCCCCACCAAAGATTTGCAATCTGCGAACATATTGGATAAATTGTTCACCGCGGTAAGGTTGGGCACATCCGCAGCCAAAACATCCAGATTTTCGCATCCGTGAAAAGCCGACTCCAAGGACAACCATTTAACACCACCCCATTGTTCTATGGTCAATAGTTTAGGGGCATCGGAAAGCTCTTCCAATCCGTTTGAAAATCGAATGCCGAGCTCACCTCGCATACGTACGGTATAGGTGCCGGAACTGGCATAAGTATGGGTCACTGCGGTAACGCCGGTTACCTTCTCAATTCCGGTCCCATCACCCCAATCTACCAGATAGTCTACCAAATAGGTCCCATGGGGTATCATAATTTGATTGGTTGCCGATACACCCGTATTTGATGTGTCCCAAGTACTAACAAAAGCTTGTTGGTTCCAAATTTCATCATCAACTACTGGAATCTTTTCAATTGATTCTATTCGTATGGCGTTACTAAAACCTAAAACGGTAGTCAGTAACAATACCGTACAGAAAATTATTTTTTTCATGATAATTAGTATTTAGGTAGTGTATTTTACTATTTATTTTTCTTTAGTTCTTTTAATGGTATATCAATTTTAGGATATCCTTTTTCGTCATCCCAGCCGGGGAAGGAACGGGATCTGGAGTTGGGTCTGGGTCCGGATCTGGAGTTGGGTCTGGGTCTGGATCCGGATCGGGGTCTGTACCACCAAAAGGTCCATCCAATGGCTGATAGTGAGTTGGATACATTGGTCTACCGTCATCCAATATCTTTTGGTTATACAACACAATTGCTGCATAACCATGCTTGTTAGCATCACTATTATCTATGCCATTCGCTATTTTATTATTCACCGATTGATCATACTCCCCTAATCTGAATAAACGAATTGCAGTGTTCGGACTCAAAGCTTCAGTACCAGTACCATCAACGTACTTGTAAGCAGCATAATTATTATAGCTGATCATCGCCAATACATCCATGGTATTCTTAAACCGTATCATGTCAATATCATTTAAATAATCAAAGTGACGAGCAGCTATGATACTACTAACAAAATGCCCCCAATGATCTACATCCTGTACTTGGGTTGCTCCGTTAGTACCATTCCACCCCCAGTTCCATAAATATAAATTATTTGCAGAATCAAGTCTTAATTGATCGGTAAAATTGTTACCTGCTACTGTACCATTTGGGCTTTCCCCTAAATCTTTGTAAATATCGATATTCATTCCATCTTCAATAATTTCCCTTGCAAATATCAAAGCCTCCGAGTTTCCACTAATACTATTTAAATAGAGACAATATTCTGCCGCTTCCATGGCAATATGCGTCCTATTTCTATAATAATTACCAAAATCCTTATTTGGAGAATTTTGCTTACTAAACCTCCATTTCTCAAAAATGTTTAATGTAGTCCAATCAATCACTCCCTGAAACCACCCCGGATAGTCTAGTTCAACCTGTGCTCTAAGAGCAGGTGAAAGATGGATATCGGATAAAAAATGAATCATATCCCTCCAAATAAAAAATTCCCACAGCGGAGTGCCATAAGCGCAACGTTCTTGGTCCTGATTTGATGAACCTGCACATTGTTCTATAGAGGGCCAACCTTTAAAAGTTTGTGTTACGCCATCTTCTGTTACCTGCACATCAATAGCGGCCTCAATATGAATATCTATAAGACGTTTAAGATCATCAAAATCCTGCTGTTGCCCCGTTGC
>CALEYA010000051.1 GCA_937926215.1 uncultured Croceitalea sp.
GGATGGCTTTACCTTTGCTGTTTCGGCTTGTAGAGACAGGGATACGGATGGTGACGGCACACCCGATTATTTGGACTTGGATTCTGATAATGATGGTTGTCCTGATGCTGTGGAAGGTGGGGCTGCTTTGAACCGGGCCAATGTAAACCTTGATGGATCTCTAGCCGGAGCAGTAGATATGACAACAGGTATACCTGTGGTTGCCGGAACGGGGCAAACCGTAGGGGTAAGTATTGATGCGAGTATCCAAGATCCGGATTGTTGTGATATTGCAAATTTAGGTGCGGTAATCACAACTTCTTCCAATGGCAATGCAACGCTCAGCATAGACCCACAAGGTGCGGGTTTGGCCGGGGATTACTCCGTTACCATAAGTGGCGGCCTATCCATAACCCCAAATACGGGGACATTTGGCGCAGCTCCAACACCGATTTTTACTGTAGGAGGTCTTACCAATACGACCACAACGGTAGATGTTACGGTTGCCAGCCTTAGCAGTAGTGGTTGCAGCCGAACGGTTACCTTGGACTTGTCCGACTTTGATAATGACGGCTTCATTGATTCCATAGATTTGGATGATGATAATGATGGCATGTTGGATACTACGGAATGTCCATTTCAAAATGTTGGTTCTGGGCTTGGCGCGATAACTAACGGTACGTTGTTAACTGCCTATTCCAATGGTATTAACTTACCCACCCCAATAACCATAGAAAACCTATTTAGTAACGTACAGGCAGGTGGTACGGGAACCTTATCCGGGGATACCAATGCTTTTTTTAGGTATCGGTTTACCAACGCAACAATGGGATCGACCTTAGGCAATGATTATGTTCTAGGAACACCCTCCATACCAACAATTTCTAGTGATTTGGGTGCTGGGATATCTAATTCCATAGACCAATTGGATTTTATTGAAATCACCCCTATAAATGCACCTGTTGGCTTTCAATGGATTGTAGAAAGGGATGATAATACCGATATCCAATTCAATGGTAATACCATTCAAATCAGCGGGGACAATACCACCTCAATGGGCGGTTCCAATGGACCATTTGCCCTGTTCCAAATTACTTGCAACCTGCCTATTGAAGGTTTTTCCGTTAGGTTAACAACACAGGTAGATCAAGTTGGGGGACTCAATCCGGTAAACAATTCAGTACTGGCCATTTCCATGTGCAGAAATACGGATGGTATGGACAATATTGATCAGTTGGATTTAGATTCTGATAATGATGGTTGTCCAGATGCCGTGGAAGGGGCGGGTGGTTTTACCTTAGATGATCTAAATGCTGATAATACGCTTGCAGGTGGTGTGGATGCTAATGGTGTTCCCAATGTTGCTAATGGTGGCCAAGGTATTGGAGATAGTATTGATGCCAGCATCAACGATAATTGCGATTGTGAGATACAGGATGCCAATTTGGATATTACAGGACTTGGTTGCAATAATACCATGACGGTTTCCAATGCTTCTGACGATTTTTATGAATTTAGTATCAATCCAATAGGAATCAATCTTTCAGAGAATTACACGGTTACTTTGGCACCTGCCGGAACCAATGGGAACCCCTTGGTAACAGTGACCCCAAATGCGCAGGAATTTGCATACGGGAACCAAAGAATTTTCCAACTGAACAATATAGATGGTTTTCCAGGAACGTATGTCGTAAGAATCATTGATGGGGACGATCCTGACTGTTTTTTAGATGTGCCACTTGCTATGGTTGACACCTGTTCCGACACCTGTAATTTGGAAAGTGTAGGTCTTAATGCCATAGGATGTGATGATAACATGACCGTCAGTGCGCCAGAAGATGATTTTTTCCTGTTCAATTTAGAACCCACGGGTATGAACTTGGGAACATCGTATACTGTGAGCATACAAAATAACCAAGGTAATATAGCACTGACATTGATAGGGAATACCATAGGGTTTTACAATATGGGGCCGACAACCTTTAGGGTGGAAGGAATGATTGACGTTCCAACCGATTATACATTTAGGGTTACCGATAATAGCGATGCAGCGTGCTTTTTGGATTTTAATTTGACCAATGTGGTGTCTTGTTCCACTACGTGTAATATTGATGACGCCGGTTTACAGCTAACAGGATCGGATGCCAATGGAGGTACGTTGGGATGCAGGGACCAAGGAACGCCATCGGACGTCACGGATGATGTTTATGCCTTTTCCCTGAATCCTATAGGGATGAACCTGGGTGCTGGTTATACGGTTACCATTCAGAACAACCAAGGAAATAACGATTTGGCCTTAGTAGGCAATACCATGGGTAACTTCAACAATATGCCCGAAACCTTTATTTTACAAGGGATAAATACTACGCCAACAACATATACTATTCGGATTACGGATAACTCGGATATTAGTTGTTTTATAAATGTTGACTTAAACAATGTTGTCAACTGTTCCCCTGCCTGTAATATTGAAAATGGCGGCCTAACTGTCATAGGCTGTAATGACGCTAATACGAACACGAATTCTTTGGATGACTTTTATCAGTTTAGCCTTAACCCAATAGGAATGAACCTTATGGGTAATTATAGTGTAGTCCTTGCCGCAAATGGCACAAATAATAATCCAAATGTTTCGGTTATCGCGGAGAATCCCAATATTGTGTATGGCACTCCCGCTCCTTTTCGTCTAAATGGAATAAGTGGTTTTCCGGGAACGTATATCGTAACCCTAATAGATGATACTGATGCGAGCTGTAGGTTGGATGTCCCAATAACCTTGGTTCAAACCTGTTCCACTACCTGCGATATTATTGACGCCGGTCTTCAAGATATGGGAATGGATGGCAATGGAACAAGCCTTGGCTGTAATGATGCAAGTACCCCTACGGATACTATGGATGATACCTATACCTTTTCCTTAATGCCCGCTGGGATGAACTTAGGAACCTCTTATACTTTGGGGATAGTTGATAATCAAGGGAACAACGCCCTTACCTTACAGGGGAATATACGGGGTAATTACAACAATCCAACGACTTTTGTACTGGCAGGAATCACGGCCATGCAGACAACATACCTTTTAAGAATAACGGATGTTGGGGATACTGACTGTATTTTAGATTTTGCGATTACGGCAAACAGTTGTTCCCCGGTATGTAATATTATTGACGCCGGCCAACGGATACTGGGCTGTAATGACAACACCACGGTTTCGGATGTTACGGATGATTTTTTTGAGCTAGGGTTAAACCCTTCGGGGATGAACCTGGGAACAACCTATACCGTTGCAATAGACGGTGGACTTGCCATTACCCCGGCAACGGCTACCTATGGGGCAGAGACCATTTTTAGTGTTACGGGCCTTACGGATATAGACACCAATTATGTGGTAACCCTAATGGATAGTGCGGATGGTGCATGCAGTATTACGGTTCAGGTAACGGCAAGCAGCTGTTCGCCTACATGTAACTTGACCAACGCTGGGGAAAATATATTAGGTTGTGATGATAATGGCACGCCTTCCTTGGCATCCGATGATTTCTTCATTGTCGATTTAAATCCTGAAGGAATGAATGTGGGGGCCGCATACAACGTGGCGGTTACCAATGGTCTACAGATAAGTCCAACGTCTGCAATAATTGGCGCCGTGACCGAGTTTAGGATTACGGGCTTGGAAATGACACCAATGGATTTTGAAATCACGATCACTGATGTTAATGATAACGATTGTAGGATACTTGTCCCTGTAATGGGTGCGACTAGCTGTTCTTCCGACTGTAATTTAGAAACATCCGGTTTAAATCGCATTTCATGTAATCCAAACGGTACCCCTTTTGATACTAATGATGATTATGTGGAGTTTACTTTAAATCCTGAAGGGGTATTTTTAGGAACGGAATACAGTATTAGGTATACAGGAAATGGCCGGGTAGAACCACAAAGCGGGGTTTACGGTGTCGATTCTAATTTTAGGTTGTTCCTGGGTTCTGCTGATGGCATTACCGATCATGGTGTAATAATAACGGATGATGAAGATGGAATATGCGAGTTAAATGTTGCTATCGGGGTAGTTCAATCATGTGGTGAACCCCTGCCTGCCCCCGTAATTAGTAACGACTTGATTTCTCCAAGAAGTCGGGATTTTGAAATTTTTAGGATTGAGAATATCGAGCTTTTCCCAAACAACTCGGTTAAAATTTATAACCGTTGGGGTCGATTGGTTTCTGAGGTAAACGGGTATAATAACGATTCCAATTTCTTTAATGGCACATCCAATGTGGAGTTGCTTTTTCAGGGGTCGGAACAGCTTCCCGTAGGTGTTTACTACTATTTGATCCAATATACAAATACAGCCGGAAACCAGGAGAGTTTAAATGGTTACTTATATCTGGAAAATTAGAACTTTGTACTTTAAAGGGGCGTCTAGTTGATCTTAGTTCAAGTACAAATCAACCAATCCCTCCGGTGTGCTTACATGGACCATTTTAGATTTTCTATCCACTTTGGTGATGATATCATCGGTCATGGGAATCAAAAGTTCTTTGTCCCCTTTTTTAGCTTCAAAAAGCACTTGCGATGCGGAATCGTTGATGGATTCTATGATGCCTATGTCACCATGAACGTTATCCATTAAGGTAAAGCCTATCACCTCGTGATAATAAAATTTATTTCCACTAAGAGGGGGTAACTGCTGTAAGGGAAGATATAGTTCGGCGCCGAGCAGTCGGTCCGCGGCTGCTTCATCCTTGGATTCTTCAAAATCGATACGTAACAGGGCAGATTTATGGAGCCGGCATCGGTCAATAAAAAATGGAACCAGATTGTTTCCTAACGAAACAAGAACTGATTCCATGTTTTGGTAAGCTTCTGGGTCATCGGTGTCCAGTTTAACCAGGACCTCCCCTTTAAAGCTATATTTTGAAACGACTTTGCCCAAGTAGAAACAATCCTCCTTACGCATATCGTTTTTGAATTTTACTCTTCTTCTTTACTTTCCTCAGCGGCAGGGGCGGCTTCTTCGGCCGGTGCAGCTTCCTCAGCTTTGGCTTCAGGCTCGGCTGCGGTTTCTTCTACAGCTTCCTCTTTTACCTCTTCAACGGCTTCCGTAGCTTCTGCTGCAGCTTCTTCTACAACTGGAGCGGTTTCTTCCACTACTTCTTCGGCAACTTCTTCTACTTCCGGTAGGGCAGCGGCAGCACGTTTTGCGCTTACCTCTTTTTCCGCCTCAAGCGCTTTGGCCCTAGCTTCCGCTTCCGTTTTGCTCAAACCATCTTTCTTGGCTTGCACGCTAGCTTCTTTTTCTTGTACCCAAGCATTGAACTTTTCTTCTGCTTGCTCTTCGGTCAAAGCACCTTTACGAACGCCTCCTAAAAGGTGGTGTTTTAGTAGTACTCCTTTATAAGAAAGGATGGCTCTTGCCGTATCCGTTGGTTGTGCACCGTTGCTTAACCATTTTACGGAACCGTCAACGTTTATTGTAATGGTAGCAGGATTGGTATTAGGATTGTAAGTACCTAACTTTTCTAAAAATTTACCGTCCCTTTTTGCTCTGGCATCTGCGGCAACGATCCAATAGAAAGGTTTTCCTTTTTTACCGTGGCGTTGTAATCTAATTTTTACTGGCATATCACATTAATTTGTAGGGTGCCCGACCCTGATTATTAATTCATTTTCGCTTTCAGTATGTTATAGTTGTACCGAAAGCGGGTGCAAAAATAAGGCGAATTTTTAAAAATGCCAACTATTTCCAACGCAGAAAGTTAAATAGCTTTAACATTAAATGTGAATTCTTGTAAATCCTTGCTAAACCCTTTGTTTATTTTGGTAAGCCCAGGGTAAATGTCGTAGTAGGGGGTCTTGTAGCATGTAAGGCTATCGGGATTTTTGTAATCTTTAAGGATAGGTAACTTTCATGGATTACAAAGACAATGGGGATTCAAATAACTAAGATTTAGATTGACTGCTCAATTGGACTAAAAACTAAGCTAAATGTTGTTGATAACTACGGCTATAATGCCTATATTTCATAAATGTATCGAGTAAAATCGTTTCCTTTTTACAGACAATTGGACCAAATGGACTGTGGGCCCACTTGTCTGCGTATGATTGCCAAACATTATGGCAGGTCGTATTCGGTGGATTACTTAAGAAGGAAGTCCAACATTACTAGGGAAGGGGTGTCCTTGGGTGGAATTGCAGAAGCAGCGGAAGCCATTGGCTTTCATACCTTGGCCGTAAGCGCGGAGTTCAAAACCTTGGTAGATGAGGTGCCGTTGCCGTGCATAGCGCACTGGCGACAACGTCACTTTGTTGTGGTACACAAAATTGTAAAGGATACCGTCTATGTGGCGGATCCGGCACATGGGCTTTTGCAGTATTCAAAAAAAGATTTTTTAGAGGCTTGGATAGGAAAAGGTGCCGATGAAAACACCGAAGGCTACTTGCTTTTGTTTGAAACGACACCACGGTTTTTTGAAAGTGATTTTGAGGAAAAAAAGAAGTACGGATTTGATTTTCTTTTTGGCTATTTTAAACCATATTCAAAGTATATTTTTCAACTCTTCTTAGGTCTTTTTGCCGGGAGTATTCTACAATTGATTTTTCCTTTTTTAACGCAATCGATTGTTGATTACGGAATCAATTACCAGAACATTAGTTTTATTTACCTCATCCTTATTGCCCAGTTGACCTTGTTTATTTCACAAACCACGGTTGAGGTTATTAGAAGTTGGATCCTATTGCATGTTACAAGTAGGATAAACATTAGCTTGATTTCTGATTTTTTGATGAAGCTTATGCGCTTGCCTATTGCCTTCTTCGATTCCAAAAATACCGGGGATATCATTCAACGGATATATGATCACGATAGGATACAACAGTTTTTGTCCAGTACTACCTTAAACACCATTTTTTCCGCTTTTAACGTGGTGGTTTTTGGTGCCGTACTTGCCTACTACAATTGGACCATCTTCTTTATTTTCCTTTTGGGATCTTTAATATATGTAGGCTGGACACTTTTGTTTTTAAAGAAACGGGCGGAGCTGGATTATAAACGTTTTGATCAAGAGGCGGACAATCAAAGTAGTATTTACCAACTTATAACCGGCATGCAGGAAATTAAGTTAAACGGTTCTGAACGTCGGAGGCGATGGGAATGGGAAGCCATTCAGGTAAAATTGTTCAAGGTGTCCCTTAAAAGCCTTTCCTTAACGCAATCACAGAATATGGGTGGTAGGTTCTTCAATGAACTAAAAAATATCCTCATTACGTTTGTTGCCGCAAAATCGGTCATTGATGGGCAGTTGACCTTAGGTACCATGTTGTCCGTACAATACATTATTGGACAACTCAACTTACCAATTAATAATTTTATAACCTTTATACAATCTGGTCAGGACGCAAAAATTAGCCTAGAACGACTTGCCGAAATCCATGATAAAGAAGATGAGGAGGACGACACTTTAGAACTTGTCAAAGAACTTCCAAAATCAAGGGGTATCCGTATTAGAAACCTTAGTTTTCGATACGGTGGGAAAAGCTCCCCCAAAGTTTTGGAAGACCTTACTTTTGATATTCCCCAAGGGCAGACTACGGCCATTGTAGGGGCCAGCGGCAGCGGAAAGACCACTTTAATTAAACTTCTGCTAAAATTTTATGCCCCAAGTAAAGGGGATATCAAGGTTGGGAACATAAAGTTGGGGAACCTTGGCACCACCTACTGGCGTAAAAATTGCGGTTCCGTAATGCAAGATGGTTTTCTGTTTGGAGATACCATTGCCAGAAATATTACTGAATCCGACTCTGAAGGATTTATTGATAAAAAGCGGTTATTAAATGCCGCAAATGTGGCCAATATTCTGGAGTTTATTGAAGAGTTGCCTTCTGGCTTTAATACTAAGATTGGAAGTGCGGGGGTCAATGTAAGCGGAGGGCAAAAACAGCGTATTTTAATTGCAAGGGCCGTATATAAGAACCCGAACTATATTTTTTTGGATGAAGCTACCAGTGCCTTGGATGCCAATAACGAGAAGATGATTACGGAAAAGTTGGAAGAGTTTTATGATGGCAAGACCGTGGTGGTAGTAGCGCATCGTCTAAGCACGGTAAAAAATGCAGATCAAATCATTGTTCTGGATAAAGGAAAAATTGTAGAAAAGGGAACCCATAAGGAGTTAACCGCAAAAAAAGGGGTGTATTACGCTTTGGTTAAAAACCAGCTAGAACTTGGACAATAGATAGAAGATGGAAGAAAGAACCAAAAACAATATCGATTTATTGGATGAAAGATCTGGTCAGGTACGGGAGATTTTAGGAAAAACGCCTAACTGGATGATTCGCTGGGGCACCTCTTTAGTGTTTGCAATTGTGGCCTTGCTGCTAATAGGTTCTGCCATCATAAGTTATAATGATATTATTCCTGCGCAGATTGTTATTACCAGTAAAAATCCACCGATTTATCTAAAGGCTAGGTCGTCGGGTAGGCTTACCCAGATTTTAGTGGAACCCAACCAACAAGTAGCAAAGGATGAGGTGTTGGCCGAAATTGAGAATACGGCCAATTTTAGGGATATTGGTTATTTAAGAAAGGAATTGGAAGATTTTGTCCCGGAAGCATTGACCTTGGATTCACTTTCGTTAAAATTTAGCCCTAACCTTAAACTAGGGGAACTGCAATTGGCCTATGGTAATTTTTTGACCGGCTATCAAAATTTTATTCTCTTTAATACCCTTTTACCCAACGTTCAAGAATCTTCCCAAATTAGAAAACAACTGTTGGAACAAAAGCGGTTTTTACAAAATCAGCGTGGTCAATTGGCTTTGTTCGAGAAAGATCTAGGGTTGTCAAAGAATAATTTTGAGCGCAATGAAGCGCTTTTTAAAAAAGGGGTGATATCAAAAGCCGAGTTTGAAAATGTTTCTAGGAGTTATTTGAACGATCAACAACAATATGAGGGTTTCTTAACCAATATTTCAAATACCCAAATAGCCATAGCCAATTTTAATAACCTCTTGAGTAAGACCAATATTCAAGGAGCGGAGTTTGAGAATAGCAATCAACAAGAATTGGAAAAGGCATTACAGAATTTACGGGTGGCCCTGTTAACTTGGGAACAGCAGTATTTGATTAAAAGCCCCATTGCAGGTAAAGTAACGGTTTTTGATAAATGGAACCAATATCAAGACGTCGCGCAGGGAGAAACCCTTTTTACTATTGTCCCCAATGAACTGCAGGGTATTGTTGGTAGGGTAACCTTACCCGTTAGAAACTCCGGCAAAGTCAAGGAGGGACAAAAAGTAATCATTAAATTAGAAAATTATCCATTTGAAGAATGGGGAAGTCTTGAAGGGCGGATAGAAAGTATTTCAGAAGTGCCAAAACAAGGAGAGCAAGCATTATATACCTTATATATTGATGTAGCAGGTCTGCAAACCTCTTTTGATAAACAAATCACCTTTAAACAAGAAATGCAGGGTACGGCGGAAATTGTTGTTGAAGAATTGACCGTTTTGGAACGTGTCTTCTACCAGGTGAGAAAAATCTTTGTGCGGGATTGATGAATAAGGTCCCTAGCCATTTAAAGGTCATAGACTTGCAATAAAAACTTCCAAAAAAGAGCCTAGTAATGAGAGGGTGCCGGCTTTGTATCCACACTTCACTTTGTTGATAACGCATTACAACTCCATTTTTTCAAAAAAGGGGTTTTGGCTACTTTTAATCATTCATTTTTCAATTGCTTATGTACCTCATTTTTGATACCGAAACTACCGGACTTCCAAAACGTTGGGACGCTCCCATAACCGATACGGACAATTGGCCACGTTGTATACAAATTGCATGGCAATTGCATGATGATATGGGTAGGCTGGTGGAGCATCAAGATTATTTGGTGCAACCGGAAGGGTTTAATATTCCCTACGAGGCGGAACAGATCCATGGGATTTCCACTGCTTTGGCAGCGCAAGAAGGTATTCCCTTAGGCGAGGTTTTGGAACGTTTTAATGAAGCCATGGCCAAGGCAAAATTTGTGGTGGGACAAAACGTAGGTTTCGATCTCAACATTATGGGTGCGGAATTCCACAGGGAGGGCGTGTCCAACCCCTTGCAAGGGGTTCCCGTATTGGATACTTGTACGGAACATACCGCAAGTCTTTGTCAAATTCCCGGAGGACGTGGCGGAAAATTCAAACTGCCGACCCTCACGGAGCTCCATGAATTTCTTTTTGGAGAACCCTTTGCAGAGGCACATAACGCCACCGCCGATGTGGAAGCTACCACCCGGTGTTTTTTGGAACTCGTTCGTAAAAGGCAATACACCAGTGAACAACTGGATGTCCAACCGGATTATTTCGAGAATTTCTCAGAGGCCAATCCGCAGCCAATTGCATTAATCGGTTTAAAACACATCAACCTAAAAGCGGCCTCTAAAAAAATTGCGGACTCCCTTTGGGATAAGGATACCGGTGGCATTTCTACCACGGAACTTGAAGCCAATAAAAAGGATTTAGCGCAGCTGGATTTTGTACACCTGCACAACCATTCCCAGTTTTCGGTCCTTCAATCGACCATGTCCATTAAAGAATTGGTAAAACAAGCGGTGGAAAACCAAATGCCTGCCGTGGCCTTAACGGACCATGCCAATATGATGGGGGCGTTCCATTTTGTAAAAGAAATCAAATCCCAAAACAAGGCGGTCAAGGAGCAAAACGCGGAAGCCTTGGAAAAAGGGGAAACACCTACGGGTAAGGAACTGGTGCCCATTATTGGGTGTGAGTTTTTTGTCTGTGAGGACCATACCAACAAAAACGTAAAGGACTATGGGTATCAAATCGTCCTTCTGGCCAAGAACAAAAATGGGTATCACAATTTGGCCAAAATGTCTTCTATTGCCTATACGGAGGGTTTCTACTATGTGCCACGGATAGACAAAGAAGTCATCAAAAAATATAAAGAAGACATCATTGTGCTTTCCGGGAATTTGTATGGGGAGGTTCCCGGTAAAATCTTGAATGTAGGTGAAAATCAAGCCTTGGAAGCCCTGTTTTGGTGGAAAAACGAGTTTGGCGATGATTTTTATTTAGAGATGATGCGCCACGGTCAAGAAGATGAGGACCGGGTAAACCAAGTATTGTTGCGGTTTGCCAAAGAACATCAGGTAAAATTGGTCGCTTCCAACAATACCTATTACGGAAACCAAGAAGATGCGGAAGCGCATGATATTCTATTATGTGTAAAAGATGGGGAAAAGCGGAATACGCCCATAGGTCGTGGTCGCGGGTACCGTTATGGTTTGCCCAACCAAGAGTATTATTTTAAGTCTTCCGATGAGATGAAGGAGCTCTTCAACGACCTTCCGGAAGCTATTTTCAATCTGCAAGAGATTGTAAATAAAGTAGAGCCCTATGATTTGGCCCGAGACGTTTTGTTACCGGAATTTGATATCCCTTCCGAATTTATAGTAACCGAAGATGAAGCGGACGGGGGAAAAAGAGGCGAAAATGCCTATCTCAAGCACATTACCTATAAAGGTGCCGAAGAGCGCTATGGAGAGATTACCGACGAGATTAGGGAGCGAATCGATTTTGAATTGAAGACGATAGAAAATTCCGGCTATCCGGGCTATTTTTTAATTGTTGAGGATTTCATTAGGGAGGCCAGGAATATGGATGTTTCAGTAGGCCCGGGAAGGGGTTCTGCCGCTGGTTCCGTGGTGGCCTACTGCCTAAAGATCACCAATATTGATCCATTGAAATACGACCTTCTTTTTGAGCGGTTCCTAAATCCGGATAGGGTGTCCATGCCCGATATCGATATTGATTTTGATGATGAAGGCCGCGGTAGGGTCATGGATTACGTAATCAATAAATATGGGTCCAACCAGGTAGCGCAAATTATCACCTACGGTACCATGGCGGCTAAATCTTCCATACGGGATACGGCAAGGGTATTGGATTTACCCTTGGGCGATGCGGACCGTATTGCCAAACTGATTCCCACCATGTCCAAACTGGGCAAGATTTTTGGGAAGTCCGATGCAGAGCTAAAGCAGAAATTCCGGGCGGACGATTTGGAGAAAGTCCATCAGTTGCTCAATATCTCTGAAGGGGACGATTTGGAAGGGCAAACCCTAAAAATGGCAAGGACCTTGGAAGGTTCCGTCCGTAACACGGGGATACATGCGTGTGGGGTTATTATCACGCCGGACGATATTACCAATTTCGTACCCGTTGCCACTGCAAAAGATTCCGATTTATACGTAACCCAGTTTGACAATTCCGTGGTGGAAAGCGCGGGACTGCTTAAGATGGATTTCTTGGGATTGAAAACCTTGACCCTAATCAAGGATACCGTTAAAATCGTAAAGGCCCGTACAGGGGAGGAGTTGGTGCCGGACGATTTTCCGTTGGACGATGAAAAAACCTATGAACTCTTCCAAAGGGGGGATACGGTGGGGATATTCCAATATGAATCCCCGGGGATGCAAAAGCACATGAAAAACCTAAAACCAACGGTTTTTGATGACCTTATTGCCATGAACGCCTTGTACCGTCCCGGACCTATGGAATACATTCCCAGTTTTATTGCCCGTAAGCACGGCGAGGAGGAAATCACCTACGACCTTGCGGATATGGAGGAGTATTTGAGTGAGACTTATGGAATTACGGTCTATCAAGAGCAGGTGATGCTCTTGTCCCAAAAATTGGCCAACTTTTCCAAGGGTGATGCGGATGTTTTACGAAAGGCCATGGGGAAAAAGATTTTTGCCGTCCTGCAAAAAATGAAACCCAAGTTTTTGGATGGGGGCGAAAAGAACGGCCACCCGCGGGAAGTACTGGAAAAAATATGGAAGGATTGGGAGGCCTTTGCTTCCTATGCGTTCAACAAAAGCCATTCTACCTGTTACGCCTATATCGCCTACCAAACGGCCTATTTAAAGGCGCACTACCCGGCAGAATATATGGCTGCGGTACTTTCCAATAATATGAACGACATTAAGCAGGTCACCTTTTTTATGGAGGAATGCAAACGCATGGGCTTGGATGTTTTAGGGCCCGATGTCAACGAATCCTTTTACAAGTTTGCCGTTAATAAGGACTATGCCGTGCGTTTTGGTATGGGGGCCGTAAAAGGCGTAGGGCGTTCCGCTGTAGAATCCATTGTAGGGGAGCGAAAGGAAAATGGGGGTTTTAAGTCGGTTTTTGACATGGCCAAACGTGTAGACCTTCGTGCCGCCAATAAAAAAGCTTTTGAAAACTTGGCCGTTGCGGGCGGATTTGACTCCTTTGGGGATGCCCACCGAGCGCAGTATTTCCATCATACCGGTGATGATATTACCTTCTTGGAAAAAGTGATTAAGTATGGGGCCAAGTTCCAGGAAAATGAAAATTCTTCCCAAGTAAGCTTGTTTGGCGATGCCAGTGAAGTCCAGATTCCAGAACCCACCGTTCCGCCTTGCGAAGACTGGGGCACCATGGAAAAACTGCGTAGGGAAAAAGAAGTGGTCGGTATTTACCTGTCCGGACATCCCTTGGACGACTTTAAAAAGGAAATCACCGCTTTTTGCAACACAAGCGTATCCGTATTTAAGGATAGTTTGGATGGTTACGTGAATAGGGAACTCTCTTTTGCGGGTGTTATTACGGACGTGCAACATCGGATTTCAAAGAATGGAAAGGGTTGGGCCGCCTTTACCATGGAAGATTATACGGACACCCATGAATTCCGCATTTTTGGTGAGGAATACCTCAAATTCCGCCATTTTTTAATGATCAATTCCTTTGCGTATCTCAAAGTATACGTTAGGGAAGGTTGGGTAAACCGGGAAACCGGCAAAAAAGGGGAGCCACGCTTGCAGTATAATGACTTTAAGCAATTGCAAGATGTAATGGATACCTATGCCAAAAAATTGACCATAAAATTGAACGTTGCAGCGCTGCAAGAACAACGGATTATGGCTTTAAAAGACACGTTGCGTTCGTATAAAGGAAGCCATCCCTTGAATTTTATCGTTTATGAGATGGAAGAAGAAATAAAATTAAATCTCTCCAGCAGAAAACAGAAGGTCAACATTACCAGTGAGTTACTACATCATTTGGAAGAACAAGAAATCCACTACAAATTAAATTAAGTTCTTTTTGGTAGGGTTTGATGCGGTTCGATTGTTTTATCGGCATTAAACCATATAACTAAAAATAATGAAAAGAGTAGTATTGAGTATTGTCGTAATGGCGTTTTTGGTTTCTTGTGAAGATGAACTTTTTGATGAGTTGGTAGGCGAGAGAACGGAAGAAGTTGCAGCCGAAGGGGAGCTTCCGGATGACACGGCAGAGGAAGAAAATGGAGACAGTGAAGCCGAAGAAGAAGGCGACGACGAAGAGTCTGAAGGAGAGGATTCTGAAGGAGAGGATTCTGAAGATGAAGAAACGGAAGAAGGGGATTCGGATGAAAACACTGATGATGCTACCGAAAATGAAGAAGGATCTGAAGGTGAAGAAGGACACGATGACCAAGAAGATTCCCATGATGAAACCGGGGATAATGAAACCGACGGGGATGATGGCATGGATGGAAATGATGGCCATGATGATGAAACCAATGATGACCAAGGGAATGACAATGGTCAGGAGGATGAAGCAGAGGAAAATGAGGCCGATGAAGAAGAAGCTGCTGCCGATATTACTGAAATAAAAGCCTTGATTGCTGAGGGTATCTGGAAAATCAGGAGGTACAGACAGAACAATTCTTTTGATAATCCTAGGGATTACACGGATACCACTGCGAATTTTGACAACTACACTTTTGATTTTGATGAAAACGGCACGGTGGAGATCAGTATAAACGGAAGCGTTGTAGGACAAGAGTGGTCCCTAACGGAAGATAACAACGGCCTTGTGTTCAGTTTGCACATATCCAGTAACGATGCTGCCTTGAGCACCTTGGACAAGGAATGGCGGGCCGCGTCTTTTAGCAATACCGACTTTGTGGTGATCGTTGGTGAGCGTAATAGCAATACCCGTACGGACAATAGAATTTTCTTAGCATTTAGAAAGCTATAGTTAAGAAGTAGTTTTAGTTTTTAGGGCGGCCAAATGGCCGCCCTTTTCTATTGGACCGCACTGCAAGATGGATTTAAGGCATTCGTTAGTTATAGGTTTAAGGAACTCCCAAAAAAAAGGATGTGTTATTGGGTAATCTATGTATTGGCTTGAGTATAAGGTTTTCCAATCGCTTTATAAGCAATACAAATATCCAAAGGGTAAGGAAACAGCTCTAATATTGACTAACTTTGCATAACAGTAAACGTAAATAGAATGGCACTAGAAATAACAGATGCAACTTTTGACGAAGTTGTTTTAAAAAGTGATAAACCGGTAGTTGTAGATTTTTGGGCTGCTTGGTGTGGTCCTTGTCGTATGGTAGGTCCTATCATTGATGAGGTAAGTACGGAATACGAAGGAAAAGCGATCGTAGGTAAAGTAGATGTTGATGCCAATCAGCAATTTGCCGCCAAATACGGTGTGCGTAACATTCCAACGGTTTTGGTCTTTAAAGATGGTGAAATCGTAAGCAGACAAGTTGGGGTATCCCCAAAGAAGACCTATACAGATGCAATAGAAGCATTATTGTAATAGTCGGTATTTGTTAAATATTGGAAAAGGTCTGGTGCAAACCAGGCCTTTTTCTTTTATCTTAGGGGGTCATGAACGTAAAATCGGAATTACATAATGCCAAGCTCTTTCAGAACCTAGAGCTTTTGGCAAAGCAAGTGGTAGAAGGTTTTATCAGTGGTATCCATAAAAGCCCCTTCCATGGTTTCTCAGCAGAATTTGCGGAGCATAAGATTTACAATCCCGGGGAGAGCACCAAGCATATCGATTGGAAACTGTTTGCCAAAACGGACAAGCTGTACACCAAACGTTATGAGGAAGAGACCAACTTAAGATGTCATATGATACTGGATAATTCCGCTTCCATGCATTACCCCGCTGTCAAGCAGTTGTCCTTGGACCATTTGAATAAGGTGGGATTCGGTGTTTTGGCCATTGCGGCCTTAATGAACATCCTTAAAAAACAACGGGACGCGGTTGGACTAAGTGTGTACGCCAAAGACTATGATTTTTACGTTTCTGAACGAAGCAGCGAACGTCATTTTCAAATGTTGTTGGACCGTTTGAATACCATCACCCAACAAACGGAACCTGCCAAAGGGACGCAAACCTATACCTACCTCCATCAAATAGCCGAGAAATTGAACCGACGGAGCTTGGTGTTCCTTTTTTCCGATATGTTGCAGACCCAAGTAGAAGAAACACAATTGTTTGAAGCCTTGCGACACCTTAAGTACAACAAACATGAGGTCGTTCTTTTTCATTTGATGGATAAGGAACTGGAAAGCGAATTTAATTTTGACAATACCCCAAAACGCTTTTTTGATGTAGAAACGGGGAAGCATATAGATCTGTATGCGGAAAATATTAAAGAAGAGTATAAAAAACGGGTGCAAGCCTATACCGATGACCTAAAGCTAAAATGCTCGCAATATCAAATTAAATATGTGGAGGCGGATATCCATGGAAATTTTGCAACCATATTGAATACGTTTATGACGGAGCGGCAAAAATTTGGATAAGTAAAGGACCAAGAGCCAGTCGTAATGGACTCTTTGAAAATAGCGGAGGAAGCTACAGGGCAACTTGCTTGGCAGGAGTCAGGTTTAAATCTCGATTATCAAGTAAATTTTACCAAAAAAAATATTGTTGAAACCGAAAAGTGAGTGTATATTTGCAATCGCTTTGCAAAAAGCATTTGAACAAGATTTGAATCCTGCTGTAGTAGGAGTCTTAAAGGATAAAATCATTGGTCTGGTAGTTCAGTTGGTTATCCCGAGTACTCGGGACTGCCTGTCAGGCAAGAAAAACGTTCTTTAATTTGTATTTTGTTTATATACTTCAGAGTTTTAAGGATGCCTCATACTATATAGGGCAAACTGATAATCTCGAAAAAAGGATAGCTTATCATAATGATGGACTATCCAACTATACGAGTAAAAAACTACCTTGGAAGGTGGTTTATTTTGAAGAATATAAAACTAGAAAAGAAGCTATTTCACGGGAACGATTTCTTAAAAAGCAAAGAAACCGTACCTTTTACGAAAAGCTTATCATAAACTTTAAATCGCCTGAAAAAGGCGATAGTAACAAGATTTGAATTCCGCTGTTGCGGAAATCTCGATTTTTTCGAGGTAAAATCATTGGTCTGGTAGTTCAGTTGGTTATCCCGAGTACTCGGGACTGCCTGTCAGGCAAGAAAAACGTTCTTTAATTTGTATTTTGTTTATATACTTCAGAG
>CALEYA010000052.1 GCA_937926215.1 uncultured Croceitalea sp.
GGTGACCTTTGAAAATGAGGACTATTACAAAATTTCCAACTATGATGGAATGCGTCCTTTTTTTATGAGTATCGTTAGTGATTCCAATCACTGGATGTTCATTTCCAGCAACGGTGGGCTTTCTGCAGGAAGAAAAAACTCGGAGTCTGCCTTGTTTCCATACTACACCGACGATAAGATTACCGAAGCAGCGGAAATTACAGGTAGTAAAACGATTATACAGGTACATACGGAAGAAGGAACACTGCTATGGGAACCATTTTCGTCAAAGTACGTGGGTTTGTATACCATCCAAAGGAATTTATACAAGAATACCTTGGGCGACAAAATTGTGTTTGAAGAAATCAATGAAGATTTAAAATTAACTTTTAGGTACCATTGGAACTCTAGCAACGAATATGGCTTTATTAGAAAAGCTTCCTTACACAGTGCCAACGAATATAATGTTATGGTGACGGTTTTGGACGGTATCCAAAACATTATGCCGTATGGGGTGGCATCAGCAGTACAGAATGCCAGTAGTAATCTAGTAGATGCCTATAAACGAAACGAGCTTGTGGAAGGCCTTGGGTTGGGTATTTATGCTTTGAGCGCGATTATAGTTGATAAAGCGGAGCCTAGTGAAGCCTTAAAAGCAACAACGGTCTGGTCTACGGGAATAGATGGAAAATATTTAGTGTCCTCATTGCAATTGGATGCCTTTAGAAAGGGTCATGACATTAAGCAAGAAACGGATATCAAAGCCGAGAAAGGGGCCTATTTTGTTTGTGCAGACGTAGCCTTAAAACCAAAAAGTGCCAAAACATGGGTGATGGTGGCTGAGGTAAATCAGTCCAAGATTGCTATTGCCAAAATCTCTAAGAATAGCATAGGTGATAGCAATGTGACCAGTTTAATCAATGCCGATATTGACAAAGGCTCCCATCGCCTTATGGAACTCAACTGCGCTGCTGATGCGATACAGCTCACTGCCGATAAAATGCGGAATACCAGACATTTTTCCAACGTGTTGTTCAACATTATGCGTGGCGGTATTTTTGATGATAACTACCAAGTGGAGTTAGCTGATTTCATGGGTTATCTCAGTACTGCGAACAAGGTCGTTTATAAGGAGGTAAAGCCTATACTTGAATCCTTGTCCCAAAAATTTTCAATACGGGAATTAAAGGAAAAGACCGAAGGGATTTCAAATCCAGATTTTAGACGTTTGCTCTTGGAGTACATGCCCTTAAAATTTAGTAGGAGACACGGTGATCCAAGTCGGCCTTGGAATAGGTTTTCCATAAATACGGAAACCGAAGACGGTCAAAAAGTATTGGATTACGAGGGGAACTGGCGGGATATTTTCCAGAACTGGGAAGCCTTGGCCCATTCCTACCCGGCTTTTATTGAAAGCATGATCCATAAGTTTTTAAATGCTTCAACATTTGATGGCTACAACCCGTATCGGGTAACAAAAGATGGTTTTGATTGGGAAACCATAGAGCCGGACGACCCGTGGTCTTACATTGGGTATTGGGGTGACCATCAAATCATCTATCTCTTAAAATTTTTGGAGTTCATAGAAAACCACTATCACCAAAAATTAACGGCATATTTTCAAGAGGACATTTTTGTGTATGCCAACGTACCTTATAAAATAAAGGACTATAACGCCATATTGAAGAATCCAAAGGATACCATCATTTTTGATGATGTCTTGGATACCGAAATTCGGAAAGAAAAGGAACAAAAAGGAGCAGATGGAGCCTTGTTGACATCCAATAATGATATTTACAGGGTAAATCTTTTGGAAAAGCTTCTGGCTACGGTTTTAGCCAAAGTTTCCAATTTTATCCCTGAAGGGGGTATTTGGATGAATACCCAACGGCCAGAATGGAATGACGCCAATAATGCCCTTGTAGGCAATGGCGTATCCATGGTAACTTTATATTATTTGAGAAGGTTTTTAAAGTTCTTTGAGAACCTCATAAAGAACATGCCGGAGGATAGCCATGCTATTTCGCTAGAACTTTGGGAATGTTTTAATACCATAAGGGAAGTGCTTAAAAAACAGCAACATATCCTTAATGGCAAAGTTTCCGATACGGATAGAAAGACCGTGATGGACGGCCTAGGGGGGGCAGGTAGTACATACAGGGAAAAGGTCTATGCATCCGGATTTAGTGCTAAAAAGGAAGATCTAACAAAGGCGGACCTAACTGAATTCATAACGATAAGCTTGCGTTATCTAGAGCATAGTATCGATGCCAACCAACGGGAAGATAAGATGTACCATGCGTACAATCTAATGACCGTAACAAGTGATACGGAAGTCTCCATTTCATATTTGTCGGAAATGTTGGAAGGTCAGGTTGCTGTTTTAAGTGCAGGCTATATCTCAAGCAAAACTGCCTTGGAACTTTTGGACGGACTTAAGAACAGCGCATTGTTTAGGGATGATCAGTACAGTTATATTTTATATCCCAACAAAGATTTACCCCGGTTTGCAGAAAAGAACAACATCCCAACGGCTAAAATTCAACAGTCTACTTTGGTAGAACGCTTGCTAGCCGCCGGTATCTCAAAAATTGTGGAAAGGGACGCTAATGGCAACTACCATTTTCATGGAAGCTTCAACAATGCGGACAGCTTGCGGACGGCTTTGGCGGACCTTCCAGAAGAATACAGTGCGGATGCTAAAAAAGATACGCCCTTGCTTCTCGACATTTTTGAAGAAGTGTTTGACCATAAATCCTTTACGGGCCGATCTGGGACTTTCTTTGGGTATGAAGGCTTGGGTTCCATCTATTGGCATATGGTCTCCAAACTGCAACTGGCGGTCCAAGAAACGTGCTTGCGAGCCTTTAAGGAGGAAGAAAACGAAGAAGTTATTGGCAGGTTGTTGGAGCATTACTATGAAATAAATGAAGGTATTGGGGTGCATAAATCACCAGAACTATATGGCGCTATTCCAACGGACCCCTATTCGCATACCCCGGCAGGAAAAGGGGCGCAACAACCAGGAATGACCGGACAGGTAAAAGAGGATATTCTTAGCAGATTTGGTGAACTGGGGGTTTTTGTAAAAGACGGATGCCTTTTGTTCAACCCCGTACTCTTACGAGAGGAGGAGTTCTTAAAATCGGCCACGACCTTTACCTATACAGATGTAAACAAAGAGTCTCGATCTTTTGGTTTGGAAGAAGGCTCCCTTTGTTTTACGTACTGCCAAGTGCCCATCATCTATAAGAAGGGAAGTACGGAAGAAGTGGAAGTATTCCTTAAGGAAAATGGAACAAAGCAATTTGGCACCCTACAATTGGATAAAGAAACCAGCTCCCTTTTGTTTGACAGGAAAGGGGAAATTGAAAAAATTATAGTATCGATTCCTAAATGAGAACAGTATGAAACGTAGTATTAAAAATTTCGGATTTGTGACCTGTTTATCACTGGTACTACTATTGTTTGCATGTAAAGGGAATGGACAAAAAGCTAGTAAAGAAGAAATGGTGAAAGACAAACCAAGCATAACCGCCAAGGATATTTTAGGGGACAGTTCATATCTGGCCATGTCGTATGGCGGGTATAGACATATAGATCATGATATAGAACCAACCCTAGCGGAACTTAAGGAGGATATGAAAATTCTCTATGCCATGGGCGTTCGTATTATTAGAACCTATAAGGTGCATTTGCCCCATGCGGCAAACGTATTACAGGCCATCAAGGAATTAAAGAAAGAAGACAGTAATTTTGAGATGTATGTCATGCTTGGAGCTTGGATAGACTGCAAAAATGCTTGGACCGACCTAGAACCAAACCACAACCAAGAAAGTGAACGCAATGCCATTGAGATTGCAGAAGCGGTAAGGTTGGCTAATGCCTATTCTGATATCGTTAAAGTAATTGCCGTAGGTAACGAAGCTATGGTCAAATGGGCCGCTAGCTATTTCGTACAACCTTGGGTTATCCTAAAATGGGTGAACCATTTGCAAGAACTAAAGAAATCCGGGGAATTGTCAAAAGATTTATGGGTGACCAGTTCGGACAATTTTGCTTCTTGGGGCGGTGGGGATGCTGAGTACCATGTGGAAGACCTGGATAAATTGATCAAAGCCGTGGATTTCTTATCCGTGCATACCTATCCCATGCACGACACCCACTACAATCCGGCATTTTGGGGTGTACCTACGGATGAACAAGGACTATCGGATATCGAAAAAATAGATGCAGCCATGTTGCGTGCTAAAGAATACGCCCTATCGCAATACAATAGCGTAAAAAGGTATATGGAAAGTTTGGGTGTCCATAAGCCCATCCATATTGGGGAAACGGGTTGGGCTACAACTTCAAATGGACATTATGGTCCAGAGGGTTCCAAAGCAACCGATGAGTATAAGGAAGCGGCGTACTATGGGCATTTGAGGGACTGGACCAATGCAGAAGGTATTTCCTGCTTCTATTTTGAAGGTTTTGATGAACAATGGAAGGATGCAGCCAATCCGTTGGGCTCGGAAAACCATTTTGGTTTGATCAACTTAAAAGGAGAGGCAAAATACGCTTTATGGGATGCCGTAGACGAAGGGATTTTCAAAGGACTTACAAGGGATGGAAAAGAAATTACCAAGACCTTCAATGGGGATAAAGAAAAATTGATGAAAGAAGTACGCATACCTCCAAACAAATAGAAGATGAAAAATTCAATAGGCACTAGTAAAACCAGGATATCCGGCAAGGTCTGGGGCATCAGTGTTTTACTGGTATTGGTAGGTTTACAAAGTTGTATGGAAAAAAAAGAAAATCTTGACCTTACGGTGTATGAGACTGCGTCCAACGGGAACAAGCTTATGAAGCTTATGGATTTTTCCAGTACCGAAGGCGGTGTCCAGATTACGATAGATACTGCTAAAACCTATCAGGAAATCACCGGTTTTGGGGGCTCTTTTACGGAAGCCTCCGCCTCTTTGTTGAATCGCTTAGGTAAGTCCAACAGGGAGAAAATATTGGAAGCCTATTTTGGTGATTCCGGAGCTAAGTATTCGCTCACCAGGACACATATGAACTCCTGCGATTTTTCGCTCCGGAATTACTCTTATGCCCCGGTCCCGGGTGATACGGACTTAGAACATTTTTCCATAGCTGAGGATGAAGATGACATCATCCCAATGATCAAAGATGCGATGGCCATTTCCACGGATGGATTTAAGATACTCTCTTCCCCTTGGACCGCTCCACCGTGGATGAAAGATAACAACGATTGGCGTGGGGGAAAGTTATTACCTGAGTACCAAGATACTTGGGCCTTGTTTTTTTCAAAGTATGTAGATGCGTACAAAGAAAAGGGAATTGATATCTGGGGATTTACGGTAGAAAATGAGCCCTTAGGGAATGATAACAACTGGGAAAGCATGCATTTTTCAGCCCAAGAAATGACGGATTTTGTCCAAAACCATTTAGGGCCCCAACTGGAGACTGATGGTCATGAGGTTAAAATATTGGGCTATGATCAGAACAGGGAGCATTTAAAGGAATGGGTAGATGCTATGTACGCCGATGAAAAATCTTCTAGGTATTTTAATGGTACTGCAATACACTGGTATGCCAGTACTTTTGAAGTCTTTCCGGAGGCATTGCAGTATGCGCATGAAAAAGCACCTAACAAGTATTTGATACAGACGGAAGCTTGTGTAGACGCTGAAATCCCTAAATGGCAGGATGATGCCTGGTATTGGGAGAAAGAAGCAACGGATTGGGGTTGGGATTGGGCCCCGGATGAGGACAAACACCTGCATCCCAAATATGCCCCGGTAAATAGATATGCCAGGGATATTATAGGATGCCTGAACAACTGGGTAGATGGCTGGATAGATTGGAATATGGTATTGGATAAGCAAGGAGGCCCCAATTGGTTTAAAAACTGGTGTGTAGCCCCAGTAATCGTTGATGCGGATAATGATGAAGTGTATTTTACCCCTATCTATTATGTAATGGCACACTTTAGCAGGTTTATAAGACCTGGGGCAAAACGGATTGGAGTGGAGTCATCAGATAATGGACTTTTGGTTACGGCGGCTAAAAATCCGGATGGGACCATTGCCATAGTTGTGTTCAACGAAAGTGCGGATAAAAAAAATATGACTATCGCTTTAGGCGATAAAACCAGAGCTATAGCAATAAACGCAAAAGCAATACAAACCATACAAATCAAATAAGTAGTGTCACACTTAAGAAGTGGGGCACAATCAAACTAAACATTGGATTATGAGTGAATTAAAACTAGTTAAGGATAAAGTGCCGGTAGGGCAAAAAGCCGCTTTTGGCGCGGGTCATTTTATACTCAATATTTTGCCGGGAACCCTTGGCGTATTTATTCAGTTTTTTTTACTCACCGCTTGGGGTGTTGACCCACTTTGGGCGGGACTTTTAGGAGGTTTACCTAGAATATTCGATTCGATTACGGACCCCATAATGGGTTTCATTTCAGACAATACAAAATCCAAATGGGGACGCAGAAGGCCTTATATTTTTGTGGGTGCCATTATAAGTGGTATCCTTTTCTTTTTGATGTGGCAAATAGATGATGATGCATCACAATCCTACATTATTTGGCATGTAATGGTATTGCAATTGTTGTTCCTTATTGGGAATACCATGTTCGCAACGCCATTGGTAGGTCTGGGATATGAAATGACATCGGACTATAACGAAAGAACACGTTTAATGGCATTTTCAAATACCATGGGACAAATAGCGTGGATTATCGTTCCTTGGTTGTATGTGATTATTCCAGATACGGAAACCTTTAATACGCAAACGGAGGGAGTGCGGACCATGGCACTTATTGTTGGTGCAATGTGTATCGTTTTTGGAATTCTCCCTGCAATTTTCTGTAGGGGGATCGATGCGGCCCACATGGAAAATAGAAAGGAAATCAATTTTAGGACACTTGCTGCAAATATGAAGGATTTATGGGCCGGAATTATACAAGTCTCCAAAAACAAACCCTTTATGAAATTATGTGGAGCCACGTTTTTAGTGTTTAACGGCTTTCAGTTGGTTGCTGCCTTCGGTGTATTTATTATTGTTTTTTACATGTATAATGGGAGTTATGAAATGGCAGGAACTTGGCCAGCATGGTTCAATACTATTAACGCGATGCTAACGGCATTTTTGGTAATTCCCATTATTTCGAAAATGGCGAGTAAGTGGGGAAAACGTAAAGCCTTTATCATTTCCACATTTCTATCCATAGTTGGATATGTTTTAAAATGGTGGGGATTTGACAAGGAATTGAACAGTCAATTCAATCAAACCGGATTTGGCAAAAGTTTAAACTCTGGAATAGGTTCCATATTTGAATCATTAAATCCATTCTTGGATAGTGTTGGTATGTCTTGGTTTTCTATTGACCCTGGTAGTGAAGTGCCTTGGTTGATATTTTTGCCAATTCCGTTGTTCGCCTTTGGAATGGGAGGCTTATTTACCTTAATGATGTCCATGACGGCAGATGTTTGTGATTTGGATGAATTGGAAAACGGAATGCCCAGAAAAGAAGGAACGTTTGGTGCCATCTATTGGCTTATGGTTAAAATTGGACAATCCATAGCCCTTGTTTTGGGTGGTGTCATTTTAAGTATCGTAGGTTTTGATCCTAATGTCACGGAACAAAGCATAGAAACCATGAACGGATTACGTATTGCGGATATCATAGTTCCGTCCGCTACAGCGGCATTAGCTATTTGGGTCATGTGGAAATACAGTTTGAACGAAGCTAGGGCCAGGGAAATTAAAGAAGAATTGGTAGCGCGTAGAGGGGAATTATAACAGCATATTTTAAATAGAACTTAAAGAATGTCATACAGGGAAGGTCATCATTTTTCAAGTGCAAAGCATAGCTATAAGGGTCATGCAGGAGTGGACTTTGGTCAAGTTAGTGAAGAAGAATTAAAGGAATTATGGTTGGAAACCCTTCAGAATGGAATGCACGGGCTGTGTTTTAGCATGTATGAAGACGGTCAAAAACCGGGGGACGTTATTACGATAACCCAGGTAGAACGACGGATACAGCTAATAAAACCTTATACAAAATGGGTACGTTCATTTTCATGTATTGAAGGTAATGAACACATCCCAAGAGTAGCTAAGGCACATGGTCTTAAAACAATGGTAGGAGCTTGGTTGGGTGATGATTTGGAGATGAACGAGACGGAGATAACGGCTCTAATCGCTTTAGGCAAGGAAGGTTGTGTGGATATTGCTGCCGTGGGCAATGAGGTCCTATATAGGAACGATTTAAGTAAAGAACAACTCCTAGGGTATATCAAACGCGTAAAAGATGCGTTGCCCAATGTTGAGGTAGGTTATGTAGATGCCTATTATGAGTTTACCCAACATCCGGAAATTGTGGACGCTACGGATGTGATTTTGGCCAACTGCTATCCCTATTGGGAGGGATGTCCTATGGAATATTCCTTGAATCATATGCAGCAGATGTATGGTCAAGCTACGGATGCGGCCAGGGGTAAAAAAGTAATCATAACCGAAACCGGATGGCCAAGCCAAGGAAGCAGTTTAAAAGGCGCAATCTCCAATGCGAAAAATGCAATGAAGTATTTTATAAATTCCCAAGTATGGTCGGCAAAGGAGGGTATAGAACTGTTCTATTTTTCCTCTTTTGATGAATCCTGGAAAGTGGGTGCAGAAGGGGACGTTGGTGCCTATTGGGGGCTATGGGATAAACATGAAAACCTTAAATTTTAGGACAAGCTTGGGCTTATAACCTAAACCAACTTTCAACAGTTCCGATAATTTGCTCATCACCACCTTCGTTAAAATCAAATTCATTGCTTTGCGAATTATAGGTATACGCTTTGCTCCATTCCTCAATATTAAGGGCCACTTGTGCAATGCTTTCGCAGATGAACTCCAATTCTTCATTGGTGGTAATGGGATGCAATGATAAGCGCACCCAACCTGGTTTATCCGTTAAGTTTTTACTTTCAATATCCTTGATGATACGTTCCGATGTTTCTTCATCCAGTTTAAAAAGATAATGGCCATACGTACTGGCACAGGACCAACCACCGCGCACTTGGATACCAAACCTATCGTTTAGAAGCCGTACCACGAGATTATAGTGCGCTCCTTCTATTCCAAAGGACACACAACCAATACGCTTTTCATCATTATCCCCTAAAATAAAAATTCCGGGAATAACTTTGAGGCGTTTAAAGCAGAGGTGTAAAAGTTCCTCTTCCCGCTGCGCAATTTTAACGGTGTCCATTTGCTCCTTCAAGCGGATGGCCAATGCCGTTCGCATCACCTGTAAAAACCCTGGGGTACCGCCATCTTCCTTGACCTCAATATCCGCATGATAACCATAATTCCCATTTGGGGTAGTCCATTTTACGTTTCCACCACCGGGAACATCAGGACAGCTGGTATTGTAAAGTGATTCGTTAAAGACCAAAACGCCACAAGTTCCAGGTCCTCCTAAAAATTTATGGGGAGAAAAACAGATAGCATCCAAACGCTCTTCCTCGTCCTCTGGGTGCATATCAATGGTTACATAAGGTGCTGAAGCAGCAAAATCGACGATGCAAATGCCATTATTGGCGTGCATTACCTTTGCCAGTTTGTGATAGGGGCTTATGATACCCGTAACATTGGAACAGGCTGTAAAAGCTCCGATTTTTAGTGGTCTATCCGCGTATTTAGAAACCTCCTTTTGTAGACTGTCAGGGCAAATAAGATTGTTTTCGTCACAGGGCACAATGACGACATCTGCAATGGTTTCCATCCAAGGCACATGATTGGAGTGGTGTTCCATATGCGATATAAAAACTACAGGTCTTTCCGCTTCTGTAAGTTGTATTTTGTCCTTAACGGCATCGGGCCATCTCAATCCCATAATGCGCTGTAGCCGGGAGAGTACACCTGTCATCCCCGTTCCAGAGGTTACCAAAATATCCTTGGGACTTGCGTTTACATGGCCTTTAATGATATCCCTTGCATGCTTATAGGCATAGGTGGAAGCCTTACCGGTTTCGCTGGAAAAAGAATGCGTATTGGCCACCATTGGCCCTATGACATTGGTCATGGTCTCCTCAATGGGACCGTATAACCGACCGCTTGCTATCCAATCCGTATAACATAATTTTTGGGTTCCATAGACCGACTCAAATTCTGCGTCATTGCCAATTACATGCTTCCTAAATTGAGAAAAATGTATTTCTAGGTCAGAAATAACATCCGTTTTTGCGATATTATCAACAATCATTACCGTTTATTTGGATGGCAAAATTAAGGATTAGGCTTCGATTTCTACCAATAGTTCGTGAAAGGATTTGATTTTCTCATCCTCATTGACAAGCTTGTTCATACAGGCTTCCAAAAAGCGGAGAAATGTCTTTTTTTCATCCTCGTTAAAACCATCTGTCAGGTATTTGATTACCGCAAATCGGTTGGGTTGGGTATCCTTAACAAGTTCCACGCCTTTCTTGGTTAATTTTAAGCGTTTTTTTCTTCGGTCTTCATTATCCTCTACCTGCTTTATCAAGCCTTTTTCTAAAAGGACATTGATGAGGTTGGTAATGTTGGCCCTAGAAACGTTTAAAGAATCCGCCAATTCACTGGCCATTAAATCTTTCTTATGGTTCTCCCGTTTAAAAAATGGAAGGTTAGGATTGTTTGCCAAATGCAATAGTATTAACCACTGCTGTGTGGTCAACCCTACTTTTTGATATACTTCATCACCAATCTTTTTTAATTGGTTGGACAAATCAAAAATGCTCAATACAATGGACTCTTCAATACTTTTCTTTATCATCTATCTTTCGTTAACCAAGCCAAAATCCCAAAAGGGATTTAGCTCATTATATTAGTAATCACCTGTAATTGTGTTTTTATAAATAGTTCTTTGGACGGCTTTTCTTTTTCAAAGCTATTCGCAGGATAGTGCGTTGTATTGGCATACGAGGGTGCGTACAACTCAAATCGCTGTCTTGCATTATAGTTCTGCATGGAAACCTTTGATCGGTAATCCCGCTGTGCCCCAATATCCAAATAACTGTTGGCTACCATACTATGTCCTGTTCCCGCTTCGGCCAAAATGTGGCCTTCATAGCCTACTACCTTAGAAAGACCATCCGTAGAGGCCATGGGAAAATCAATCCCCGAGATTCCTGCTGAATTCGCAGAAACCACATACGCCATGTTTTCAATGGCCCTTGCACGTTTTGCAATGTCTTTATGGGTAAGCTGCGGACTTCCGGCTTCTGATGAGGAATGGAGGAATACCTCCGCACCGCGCATCATTAGGCACCGGGCAATTTCTGGATATAAAATTTCTTCAGATGCAATACAGGCCAATTTACCAAGCTTGGTATCCGCTACCGGAAATAAGGCTTCATAACCGTAGAGGTCTATATACCGGTCCAAAACATCATGTGGGGTAGGGGCGAACATGGAGTTAAGCCTCCTATATTTCAATACCAGTTCCCCTTCATCATCAATAACAAAACTACTTTGAAAATAGAGGTCGGGAAAATTCTTGTCGAGTTCATAAAAATTTCCTGATAAGAAAATTTCCTGTTTTCTGCAGAATTCCTTCATGGTATCGAACAGTGGGTCTTCCGTGGTCAAGCAGGCCTTCTCCCGCCATTCCTCAAGGCTTTCCCCTAGCGGGAAGCTGGTTAAAAAATATTCCGGTAAGACTACCAACTTAAGTGCCGGCCCAATAAAAGCTTTGGAACCCCTAGTTTCCGCCAGAATCTTTTGAAGGGTTTCTTCCATCTTTACATACGCCCCATCCCTGTTCTTGCAGCTATTGATAGCAATGCATTCAGTCTGTAGGGCTAAGGCCTTATATCTGGATGTCAAACTCAAAGATTCCAATTTTTTATATGTAAAAATAGTTAATAATGTTTACTAATTTGTCCTTACGCTTAAACAATCGATAAAATGTAAGATTATTCTTTTCTTTCGCCCTTATCGGTAAGTGTAAATTTGAGTTCCGTCACCGGTGTATTGTTCGGCGGGGTTTTACGCTCAATAAGTTGCCAACTCACCCCAGCGGTATCCGAGAATACAAAAGAAGCTTCTTTGAACTCATTTTTTTGTATTTCTGATGGATGTAAACCGTGCTCTTTTACCAATTGGTGTACCATTTTTAGTTTTGGTGTGTAAAAGGAGTGCAAGGTAATCCCTTTTTCACCAATGCGTTGGTTGCTGGATTTGTTGGTTTTATCCCCACGGGGAATGAAGAATTTAAGTTTTCCACAGATGTTGTTGGGCGATACAAACCCTTGATACCAATGGCTATATCCTGGCTCCATTTTAAAAACGCGTCTTGGACCTTTTAGCCAATCCCCATCAACGGATGGTTCGGCCTCCGCTTTTAAACCAAGTGCTGTGGACAGGTATTCCATTTGGTCCATAGAAGTTGCGTTTATGATGAAATCATGATGGGTAAATTCACTTGTCCTAAGCTTGGTATCCTTGTTTATGGTGCCGTAACCCGTAATCTCATATCCGTAACGCTGAAAGAAAATATGATTGAAGAATTCCCCATAAACCCCATTTTCCCGAACCAAGACGGGCCTGTTAAAAAAATCCTTTTCGCCGCTGTTCAACCCAAAAAGGTCGTCTGCAATGGGTTCTGTTGCGAACCACGGTTTTTTACCTACGTCCCGGGCAGTTTTGTAAATGTCGAACAATCTAAAAATATCTTGGGTCATCATAACCGCCATGCGTTGTCCTATGGTTTCTACGGGGACATAGCCCACACCGTCGCCTAAGGGATTTTCCCATTCCAAGATCCGTAGTAACCCATGGCTATCAATAGCCCCGTTTTGAAGACGGTATGAGGTGAGTTTGGAGGCTACTCCATAAATTTCTTTGGCTTTTTTGGCATCTATTTGGGCACTGTCCACCACCCGAAATCCAAAATCATAAAAGTATTTTTTGGCATAGTCGGCATCATCAGTACCCAACATGACTTCATAAACCCCGCTAATACCGGTATCCGGTAATTCTTGGGCCAACCCACTTCCAAAAATCAATATGGTAAACCCGGCAAGCAACCAATTTTTTTGCATTTTTCTAGATTTTATAGGATTAAGGTACGAGTACCAACTTTCCGAAATTTTTACCTGTATACAGCATTTTAAGTGTGGGTACAAAGTTTTCCAGCCCATGTTCCACATGCTCTTTTACTTTAATTTTTCCTTCGGCGATCCACTGGGAAATCTCCTTAACGGCATCTGGCCATTCTTTTACATAATCGAAGACGATGATGCCATTCATAACCCCTCTCGCAGAAACGATTTTCATATAGTTTTTAGGACCATAAATTTCTTTGCTATTGTATTGCGATATAAAACCGCAAATGACCACCCGCGCACCATGTGCCAAATTCAAAAGGGCCATATCAAGTGTTGGTCCCCCTACATTATCATAAAAAATATGGATACCTTCCGGAGCATATTCCTTTAATTTTTGATCAATATCCTCGGTCTTGTAGTTGATGGTGTGGTCAAAACCACATTCTTCCAATAAATAGGCACACTTTTCATCACTTCCGGCAGAACCAATAACCGTGCAGCCTTTTATTTTGGCAATTTGGCCAACGGTGGAGCCTACGACACCTGCCGCCCCCGAAATATAAATGGTTTCGCCAGCCTTGGGTTCCCCACGGCGAAGCAATCCGAAGTAAGCGGTCATACCGGGCATGCCCAATACTCCTAAATGGTGAGATATCTGACTGTTTTCCAAATCCAGTAATTTAAGCCCGTTGCCATCGGAAATGGCATATTTTTGGGCGCCCAAAAGTCCCTCCACAAAATCCCCTTCCTTAAAGGCGTCATTTTTGGAGGCTACTACTTTGCCTGCGGAAAAAGTACGGATAACGGCCCCAATTTCAATTCCTTTGATGTAAGTCGTTCCCTCGTTCATCCATCCCCTAATGGCTGGGTCCAATGAAATTGCGGCTATAGCTACCAATAGTTCCCCTTCCTGCAATTCCGGGAGCTCTTCGGTTACTAGCTTAAAATTACTATCCTCAATAAATCCCTGTGGCCTACTGGCCAAGGCTACTTTTGTATTGGTCATGATGCTTATTTCTATTATAAAACCGTTAACTTCTTAAATGTAATCAAAATTAGTTAATATTATAAATAATTAACTATATTAACTATTTTTATTGCCATAGAATTCGATTATGCAAAGCAACTGTATTACCGTAGAAGGAAAAAAAATTCATTTTCAAATCCTTGGAAAAGGCCCTGCATTGGTCTTATTGCACCCATCGCCGCACAATTCCAATATGATGCTTCCGCTAGCCAAAGAACTTGCCTCAGCGTATACCGTACTATGTATGGATACGCCGGGCTATGGAAGGTCTGATGGTTTTCAGGAGCGTCCTAATAGTTTACATGACTATGCCACGGCCATGCATCAAGGGTTACGTGCAATAGGTATTGAAAAAGCATCATTTTATGGTTCCGCCACGGGGGCACAACTGGCCATAAGGTATGCATTGGAAAATCCGGATAGGGTACAACATCTTTTTTTGGATAATGCCGCCCACTTTGATGATGGGTTACGGGAGGCTATTCTAGAACAGTATTTCCCCGACTTAACGCCGAGAATAGATGGGAGCCATTTGAATCAACTTTGGACGATTGTAAGTCGGTTATTTCAATATTTTCCGTGGTGTTTTAATACACCGGAATATGCTTTGGATAAACCACAACCTCCTAAAGAAACCTTACATTTTATTGCCTTGGACTTTTTAAGGGCCGGAGGAACTTACGATTGGGCCTATCATGCTGCATTTGAACATGAAAAGGCATCCCATGTACAACAATTGAAGGTTCCCACAACCATATTTAGATGGGATGGCAGCATCATTGCCAAACATGTAGATCGGCTATTGTCATTTGAATTTCCACCTAATGTGGATTCCCTTATGATTACGGGTAGCCCGGCGGATCGCACTGGGACAATGATACACCATATGAAAGAAAAAGCAGTGGATGGATTATTTTTTGAGATGAAAGATTCCGGAGAAATTTGCCCGGAAGCCGTAGCCGTTGATTACCGCACGGGAGGAGAAGGCGCGCCAATGATAACCTCAAATGGGGACTACTTACAAACCGCCTGGAACGTACTCCAAACCAATAATCCGTCCTTGGACGCTAAAACATTACAGCAATGTTTGATCCATTGGTATACTACGTGATACAAAGAATGATAGGACTCATATTTTATAAGCTGATACCACACAAACTAATTTAACCCATGGATTTATGATTTTATCAAATTATCAATTACAAGAAATTCCTGTAGTAATCATTGGTTCCAATAGCGGCATAGGCAAAGCCCTAATCGAAACGCTACTCAATGGGGGCGCCCTTGTTTATGGCTTGGATGTGCAAAAGGAATCGCAAATACCAATCCATAAAAACTATACTTATTACTGTGCCAATCCTTTGGATATAGATGCGCTAGAACCTATTGCCAAGCATATAGGGGAAAACGATGGGGCTCTGCAAGCTTTGGTAAATCTTTCTGGGACAATCACTCAATTTAAGCCCATTTCCGAACTGAGTTTTGAAGCGTGGAACGAAACCTATGATATCAGCTTTAAAAGCTGCTTTAATAGTTGTAAAGTCTTTACGCCATTACTACAAAAGGCACGAGCTGCGGCCATCGTAAACATGTCCTCAGGACTTGCTTTTATTGGGCAAAAAAATTATGGTCCCTATAGTGCGGCTAAAGCAGCGGTGGTTAGCTTTAGCAAAACCTTGGCTGCGGAAGTAGCCCCGGATATCCGTGTGAATACGGTTGCCCCAGGGGCCGTGGACACTAATTTTATTTATAAGGAAGATGGTTCTACCCGTTTTGATAAGGAGCAGTACAAAAAAATTGTACCTCTTGGTTCCTTAGGAACCCCAGATGAAATTGCGTCGGTTATTCTCTTTCTTTTAAGTGATGCAGCTTCCCATATGACGGGCCAGTGCTTGCATATTAATGGAGGGGCAGGGATGCATTGACAAATTCAAGTGTCAAGTTCAAGCACAAACTCAAGTTTAAGAAGCAAGAGGGGGGGGGTAAGAGTCAAGAGTCAAGTTCATGCAAAACTTCACTTTTCAAGACTAGGCTTCAGAAATATCTCTTGTTTCTTGTCCCGTATTTCTAGTTTCTTAACAACCAACAACTAACCCATAACCCCTTTAACAAGACCACCATCAACGGTTAAGGTTTGCCCTGTCACATAACGACTGTATGGGGACAACAGCCATACTGCTAAGGAAGCAAAATCGTTTGGATTCCCAATTTCTTTTACTGCGGTTTGATTTGCAAAGGATTCGCGTATTTCCTCTTCGGGAATTCCCTTAAGTTCACTGCTTTTGGCAAAGAGGTTTTCCATACGTTGGGTGGCGTGGTATCCGGGTCCTAAAATGTTCATGGTAACCCCAGAACCGCCAATTTCTTGGGACAAGGTCTTTACATAGCCGGTTACGGCCAGTCGCATTGCATTGCTTAACACCAAATTTTCAACAGGTTGTTTGGTAGCGACACTTTCAATAAATAGGATGCGCCCATAACCTTGCTCCATCATGCCGGGTAATAGTTCTTTGGTCAAGGCTATTTTCCAACGTACCACATTTTTATAGGCTTCGTCCCAATCGTTAAGGGAGGTTTCAAGGGCAGGCATTGCCGGAGGCCCACCTGAGTTCAGCACTACACCCGTAAGTTTTCTTGATTGTAGAACTTCTTTTAAAGCAATATGGGTTTCTTCTTTTGCAATATCGCCGGCTAGGGTCTCGATACGTTCGGAGTATGTTTTAAGCGTTTCGAGCTTGGATGTCGTACGTGCAATGGCAATGACTTTAGCCCCTTCCGTTACCAATGCTTCCACAATGGCCCTACCCAATCCGCTTGTGGCACCACCTACCACAAAAAGTTTATCCTTTAATTGCAGATCCATAGTTTTCTTCTTTGGTTATCATTCGCTTAAAAATTGAAATAACGCCTATGGCAATACAACACATAACAACCCCATAAACGCCCGCAGTGGCTGCCATTCTTGGTTCGTTGAGAAGGGTAGTGGAAATTGCAATGGTCATACCCAAAACATTATTCTGCATTCCACTCTCAATGGCAATGGTGGCCGATTGTTTTGTAGATACCCCAACTATTCTGGCCGATAAAAAGCCAAGGCAAAGCGTCGCGATGTTCAGTAAAACTACTGCGATAAAGGAAGCCTTGATAAAAACCCAACTATCCCCAATTTCTTCCAATTTCATAACCATCAAAACCAATGCGAGTATAATTACCGCAATAGAACCCCATTTGATAGCTGGCTTGCTCTTTTCCGCAAACAATGGAAACTTATGGTTGATGAACATTCCTAACATAACAGGAAGGGCAGTGAGTTTAAATATGCTATAGACTGCAGGCCAAACCGGAAGCAGAATCGACTTTCCAGATGCCCCTAAAATGGCGTCCAGTGAAAAGTTGATGAGTAACGGAATCGTAAAAATGGTTACGATACTGCTAATTGCCGTTAACGTTATAGACAGTGCCGTATCCCCTTTTGCCAAATAGGAAAAGAGATTGGAAACCGCCCCACCGGGACAACAGGCCACCACCATAAGTCCCATGGCGATCATTGGTTGTAAAGGGACTACACTAACAATTAAAAAAGCAATTACCGGAACTAATATTATTTGGTTGACCAAACCTGTGAGCACAGCCTTTGGCGCCAAGCCAACCCTAGTAAAATCCTTTTGGGTCAGGGTCATTCCCATGCCCAACATCACTAAGAATAAGAGCAATTGTAAAATGGTCGGTATGTATGCTAAAAGTGATGTCATTCGTGGTTGGTGTACCTAGGGAAAGGTAAAACTTTTTTAGGGAATCGGTTCAAGTTAAATCCTGCCATTCTCGGTAATGCTGTTTTGGTGTTGGTGAAAGTGTCATTGTTGTTTGGTCCAACTTTCCAAAATAGCGCTTGCGGAGGCTATCCAAACCTCTTCATGATTGCCCAAAAGTTCAAGGACACGTTCCAAATACTGAATGCGATGCGGTTGTCCCAAGACCCACGGATGGATATTAAGACTTAAAATCCGACCACCTCCGCTAGTGCTTTCCTTCAATAGAAATTCAAAAGCATCTTCCACCTGCTCCGCCCAGTCCTGGGCAGAATGCAAATTGTGGTTGATAATGAAATAATCGTCCAATTCGGTGGGTAAGGGCATTGCAGTAAGGATACCATTTTTGGTCTTGAAATCATAGGGCATATCATCATTGACCCAATCGCAGAAATAGGAAATCCCATTTGCGGCAAGAATATCCGGGGTATTTGCGGATTCGTTCTTGGCAGGACTTATCCAACCTTTGATTTCTTGACCGGTCAATTCCCGTAAACCATCCAATGATTTTCGAATCAAAGCTTTTTCCTCCTTCAAATCTTGTCCACCGTAATGCAGGCTATCCATATCATAACCATGGCATAAAATTTCGTTTTGGCGCTCTTTTAGCGTCCCGACCAAATAGGGCAATCGTTCCGCCAATCGCGTATTCATGGCGAAAGTTGGGGTGAGGTTATGTTGGTCAAAAGCTTTTAAAAATCGATAGATCCCAACGCGGTTGCCATAATCTCGAAGGCTATAATGGCGCAAATCCGGGTAAGGCTTTGTCATTCCGCCAGGTACTTTAAAAGGGATGCCTTTTTGGTTCAATGGAAAGTACTGCAAGCCAACATTGATCCAAACCGCTACTTTTTTGCCATTAGGCCAAGCTATGGGTTTTCTGTCTTGAAGCATAGACCACTCGTAGCGATCGTGATCCATTCCGTAAGAACGTTCCGGGTAGTTTAAATAGTCCTTATCCAATGTGGCCATAAGATTGATTTTTGGTAGCGATGTCGGCAAGTGCGGTATCGTAATAATTATCCAAGAAGTATTGGGCGATTTCTTTGCCTGTGGTCACCCAAACATCCGGATGGCCGGTAATATATTCCAAGGCTTCCTCATAAGCTTTGATTCGATGCGCATTGCTCACCTGATAATTATGGGTAGGGATACACATAATGGTACCGCTTTCGGCCCCTTCGGCATACAACCTATCAAAATTATCCATCAGCTCCTTACCATAGCGGCGTGGTGTTATTTTTTGAACCAAATAGGCAATGGTATCGTTCATCTCCAAGGAATAGGGGATAGAGGCAAAACGTTTTCCGCTTCGCAAGTTAATGGGCGTAGGTTGATCATCATGGAACAGGTCACAAGAATAAAAACCTGCTTGGTCACCAAATAGTTCCGTACCTACTTCAGCAAAGAGATCTAAGGTGTTTTCTGAGTGGGATAGGGCGGGGGCCAAATATCCCGCACATTTTTGCCCTGTATGCTTGTAAATGGTTTCTATGGAATCCTTGATCATTTCCCGTTCTTGCGATTCCGTCATTCCATAGGTATAGCGCGTATTGTATATCCCATGGCTAAAAAACTCCCAATTGCGCTCTTTGCACAATTCAATTATTTCTGGATGGTGGTCGCAGAGTGCAGTTGATAAGGATATGGAACCTCGAATTCCGTATTTGTCCAACAATTCCATTTGGCGCACATGGCCTACACGATTCCCCCAATCGCGACTGGTATAACCCGGTAAGGCGGGACTAGGTTGTGGCCAAGGTTTGCGAAACGGATTGTTCGGTGGATCCAGCTCGTAAAACTCAATATTGGGTGCGACCCAAAACGCCAGTTTAGCACCGTTGGGCCATTCTATTTTAGGCCTTTCCTTATACGGCCAATAATCGTAATATCCAGGATCTTCTTTCATTTCTTAGTCTCTACACTCTACACTCTACACTCTAGTCTCTAGTCTCTAGTCTCTTGTCTTTTGTCTTTTGTCTCCTGTCTCTTGTCTCCTGTCTCTAGTATTGTTCAAATTCAAAATTTTAGAAGTTTCCAACATCCAACATCCAACATCCAACATCCAACATCAAACACCTAGCACCCCTCTAACCAATCCAACACTTCTTTTACCTCTAGCACGTCGCAATACTTAAGGGAAAGGTCGGTGAGGTTGGCGTAATGGTAACTTTCATGTTTATCGGCAACACATTCTTCGGGAATTATGGTACGATAGCCCCTAGAA
>CALEYA010000053.1 GCA_937926215.1 uncultured Croceitalea sp.
GCCTGCATCAAGAGTACGTCCGCATAGCGTAAATACGGAAAATCTATAAGTCCATCCCCATTTTCGTTAGGGTTAGGAAAAGGCTTCACATACTTCAAGGGACTCCAATTAAACCAAGAGGCATTATTCAAATTGAATTCCGTTAAGGGATCCAATACAACTTCTCCCCTGGCAGCAGGAGCCAAACCAAAGAAATCGACCGTAGTCACATTGTTATCCCAACGTTCATCACCCACAAAATTATTAGGACCTAAAAGACTTGCTGGTATGGAGAAACGTTGTCCGGGAGCGTCAATAATAGTTGGATCAACCGCCAACAAAAGGTTGTCCGGTCCTATAGTGGCACCGCTACCATCTGGATCGGTGATAGCATCTGGTCGTAGGTATTCGAATGCAAAGTCAATGTTAAGGTTAAGTACTCCAAAACCTCCACCGTCTCTTAAATTTCCCCTACCCAAGAAATCACCATAATCACTACCTACCTGATTGTTGGGGCCATCAAACCCAACGGCAAAAATAACTTCTTCGTTATTTTCATTATCCGCTGAGAATACATCGGCATAGTCTGGCACCAAACCAAAGGATCCGGAATCAATCACGTCGCCCAATACAACCGAAGCTTGCATAAACCTTTCGGTCACACTCACAGGACTCCCATTACTGTCTATACCACCTTCTACACCGCCATACTCACGGGTAGTGGTCATTTGCAAGTAGACCTTACCCAAAAGGGCTTGGGCCGCTTCCCTGGAAGCGATATCTTGACTACCACCAACACGGGTTGGGGCATTCTCAGCTGCAAATTGCAAATCTTCAATAATCTGTAGGTATATCTCCTCGGCAGGTGAATTTGGCAATTCGGCATCTTCCCTAACCGTTGCTAAGGTAAGATCGGTATTTACTACCAATGGAATATCACCCCAAATTTTTACCATATCAAAGTATAACAACGCCCTTAAGAAACGTGCCTCTCCAAGAGCAGGGTTACGTTCTTCCGGTGTAGAAACATCATTAAAACTCTCTATCTGACCTATGAACGTATTGATCTGCTTTATAGCAATATAAAACTCCGTCCACGTTTGCTCAATGATCAATGTACCTGGTCCATAACTATAGGTATAGAGTGGTATAAATTCCGGCACAAAGAATGCCGCACCACCAAAATTATCGATACCGCCGCCGGCCCACATGGTCACCACACCGGAATTACGGTACAATGCATTGGAACGTAAAGAAGCGTATATACTAGAGGTACGCCCAGATATCAAATCCTGTAAATTCTCAAAAGATGCTGTTGTCGTGTTGTTCTCGGTAGTTTCCCGAGTACAACTATTGGTTCCCAGCGCTAGTGCCGAAACCACGATAAACATTATAAGTTTGTTTTTAATTTTCATAACGTTATTTTAAAAAGTTCCTTTTATACCTAGTCTGAATGTTCTTGCCTTTGGATAAGCGTCAAAATCTACTGCAGGTGTCAAGGCCGAATTGGTGCCGCCTGCTACACTCACATCTGGGTCGTAACCTGAGTAGTTGGTCCAAACAAAGACATTATCCGCAGCAAAGTAAAAACGCAATTGGGACAAGCCAATTTTATCTGTAACCAAATTAGGTAGGTTATAGCCTAACGTGACGTTCTGTAAACGTAAGAAAGAACCGTCTTCGATATAGTCTGAAGTATTGGCAATACCCGTTTCCAAAACCCTTCCACGAATACTGTTCACCCTGGTGTCTTGGTTATTTACCGTCCATCTGTCTCTTGCTATACCATATTTATTGGTAAACAAGTTTTGATTATATCCTGGTAACAGGTTTTTGTTGTAGACATCCCCGCCATATCTCCAGTTCATGCCAAAAGAAAAATCCCAGCTTTTGTACCTAAAAGAGTTGGTAATCCCACCAAAATGATCTGGGTTGGCATCGCCAATAACAACCAAATCAGCTTCGTTGATTACCCCATCACCATTTTGATCTATCAATTTCTGCTGGCCGGGTCTGTTGTTACCGCCATTGGCAGCAACGCCATCTATTAACGTAAAGGAGTTTCCGCCGCCATCACCACCAAAAGGTCTCAATCTGCCGGTATTTGGATCATTTCTATATAAGTCTACCGCTTCTGCATTGGTCAACCCTTGAAACTCCACAAAGTCCTCAAATTGATATACCCCATCGCTTTCAAAACCGAACATAGCGCCTAGAGGCAGTCCTTCCCTAACAATGAAATCGTTATTTACCCCTGTTCCCGCTGGTGCCGATACCAGAAATTCCTCTTGGACATCGCCTAGGGAAATCACTTCGTTCTCAATAAAACTGATATTGAAATTGGTAGACCATGTAAAATCCTTAGTGTCGATATTTACACTTCTAAAGGATAGTTCCAAACCGGTATTCCTAACTTCACCCACATTTTCTAGGACGAATGGAAAACCTGCTTGACTTGCCGTTGGGCGTTCCAAAAGCAAATCCTCCGTATCCTTTCTAAACCAATCAACCGCAATGTTCAAGCGATTGTTGAACAAGCCTACTTCCCCTCCTACATCATATTGGGTGGTTGTTTCCCAAGTAAGGTCTGGGTTGGATACCCTGGATAAGAAAAATCCGTTGAATCGGTTACCGTTTCGAACGCTGGCCGCACTAATGGTTGGGTTACCACTTCTAAAAGAAGATGATCTAGACCCATTGAATGCCAATTGCGACTGAAATACCCCAATTTTATCGTTACCCGTCTGACCCACACTAGCCTTCAATCTTAGGTTGCTTAAGAAAGAAGAGTCTTCCAAAAAGGATTCCTCGCTTACGTTCCACGTAAAACCAGCTGATGGGAAGAATCCCCACTGTGAAGGTCCAGGGAAGAATCGCGAAGACTTATCCGTTCTTGCCGTTAGATTGATGACGTATCTGCTATCAAAAGAATAATTGATACGACCAAAGAAACCTAAAAGGCCATTTTCCCCACGACCAGAATCTATAAACTGATTGGAAGCAACACTTAAATCATCCAAGTTAACATCGTCACTTTCAAAACCTGTCGCCCTTACGGACAAGGTGCTAAATTCATTGGAAAGCAAACTGGTACCTACCACCACATTCACTTTATGTTTATTGGCATATATTTTATCAAATGTCAACGTATTGTTGTTCTGCCATCTGTTCTCACTAAAACGACTTACGTTGGCGATACCCAATTGTTGTCCAAAATCCAAGTTGGTAGGCAAGTACACCTGACCAATATTTTGATAGGCGTTAAACGAAAGTGATGACCTAAAACGAAGTCCGTCCGTTAGTTTGTAATCCAAATAGGAAGAAATATATCCAAAGAGTTCTTCTCCCCTATTTACGGTCTCGTTCACTTGGGATACCGGATTAAGGATAAAACGTCCATTCGCATTAGTCACAAAACCATTTTCATCAAAAAGGATATTGTTGGTTCCTACCCCAATCCTGCCGCTATCGAATCTACCTTGAACAGGCGGAGCTAACGATAAGTTGGTAATTACACCAAAAGCACCCCTGTTACCGCCGTCCGGGGTCGCGTTGATGATACCGGAACGGTTACTTCGACCACCACTGGCTTGGAAGCCTACTTGCAAACGATCGCTTACGTTTCCGCCCACATTGACCGAAGCTTGAATACGCTCAAAATCCGTATTGGTTACAATACCTTCTTGGTTGGTATAACTCATATTGGCACTAAACCAAGAAGTGTCGTTACCTGATCTGGCACTTATACTGTACTTATTCAAAATTCCAGGCCTAAAAACATCTCCCCTAAAATCATTTATCGCAAAACGACGTTCGCCGTCAGGTCCGATTGCATCCAAGGGTAAGTTGTTACCGTTGTTGTCCCTAAAGGCCAATTGTTCAAACCTGTTTGCAGAAAAGGTTGGGTCCCACGGAAAAGCCTCATTAAAGAAATCAACGAACTCTTGGGCACCAAGAATATCAATTTGATTGGAAATTGTTTGCACACCCGTAGTGGCATCAAAATCAAAAGTCAATTTATTCTCTTGGCCCTTACCCGTCTTAGTGTTGATGATGACCACCCCGTTTGCCCCCCTAGAACCATAAATGGCCGTAGCGTTCGCATCCTTTAAAATTTCAATGGACTCAATATTGTTTGGATCCACCAAGGATAGCGGGCTAGATGAAGAAATAGCTCCGGTTTCCGAAGCACCCCCAATACCTTGGGCATCACCATCAATCTCTACACCATCAATAACATATAGTGGTGCACTACTGGCGTTAATGGAAGTTGCCCCCCTAATTTGGATAGTTGCCGCATCACCAGGACCACCTTGTGAAGAGGTAATCAATACCCCCGCCGCTTTTCCAAGTAAGGCTTCCTCAAAGGAAACCGCTTGAATCCGATTGATATCATCTGCCTTTAAGGATACCTGCGAACCGGTCAATTCCTTTTTTTCCAGCGTACCATATCCTACTATAACAACTTCATCAAGTTGTTCAGTATCTTCTTCCATAGTTACATTAATAACTACGGTCGCATCACCAATTGTTCTCTTCACGGTTTTAAAACCGATGTAAGAAAACAATAACACTTCTCCACTGGATGCTTGGATTTCGAAATTGCCGTCCAAATCCGTGGTCACACCTCTAGAGGTCCCATCAACTATTACTGCTAAGCCAGGTAATGGTATCCCTAAATTGTCTACTACCGTTCCCCTTACCAACGTTTGGGCCATCACCGTAGTGAGCCCAAAACATAGGTAAAGCAGTAACGTCTTTACTACATTGTTTAGTTTCAGTTTCATTTCATTCATAATTTAATGAGTATAGGTTGAGTTAAACATTCTCATAATGGATTGACAAATTCACAAATACTTTCCTACTAAATTTGTAATTATCCAATCACAACCCTCCAAAAGTAGGAAATTGGAAATCGCGTTAAATAATTGTTAACTCGACAAAAACTAGACATTAACAATTTAGTTCAACTGTACAAACCCGCGGCCCATCGCCTAAAACTTGCATTCCGTCTAAAAACACAACTTGACACCCAAAAGTAACACTACCAATTTTTCCCTACACTTGAAAACATGGATAGTTTTCAATAAAAATCTGTTTTTCAATTATTTACGGTATTATTTATAGGTAAAATACCATAGACTACCTTTTAAAAAACCAAGTTATTACTACTAGACAAAACTGGCATGTTGCCTACTGTTCAGTTTTTGTTCAGTTCAGCCAAATTGTTGGGTAGTCCATTTATGTATCTTGTGTCATTATTGTCAATATGGCAAATACACGGCTAGATAATTAAGAACATCTTAAAAAATCATCTTACTTTTTTAGCTATTACAATTTTTAGGGATTTACAAATTTTTGTAAGGGAACTTGTAGGAATACCTTAAACTGGAACATACCATCGGACAAGTTTTACTATATCATTTACGTGCTGACGGGAAACCAAAACATATCAATGGATTATCAAAATATAACAGAAGAACAGTTGGACAAACTTGGAATTACCAACAAGGATTGTCTTAGTGCGGCCTCCAAAAGAGCATTGGAATGGAAGCATACCGCTAACGATTGGTTTATAGAGTTTGATCCTATTACACCTTTAAAAGGGGATTTGGCCTATGAGGAAGGTGTAGTAAGACGGGATCCCAGTGCCGTTATAAAGGTAGATGGAAGTTACTATGTATGGTATAGTAAAAGTTACGGTCCTACCCAAGGTTTTGCCGGGGACTTAGAAAATGATAAGGTATTCCCTTGGGACCGATGTGATATTTGGTATGCCACCTCAAAAGATGGGGTGACCTGGACGGAAGAAGGCATTGCCGTTCCCAGAGGGGAAAAAGGGGCTTATGACGACCGTTCCGTTTTTACGGTGGAAATCATGGTGCATGACGGCAAATACTATTTAAGTTATCAAACCGTAAAATCCCCGTATACCGTCCGTGTAAAAAACCAAGTAGGCCTAGCTTGGGCAGAAAGTCCCAACGGGCCTTGGCACAAACTTCCGGAACCCATATTGAGTCCGGCAGACAATGGTATTTGGGAGGGCGAAGAGGACAATAGGTTCAAAGTAATCAAAAAAGGGGATTTTGATAGCCATAAGGTCCATGACCCTTGCATACTCCCTTTTAATGGAAAATTCTACCTCTATTATAAGGGGGAACAAATGGGGGAAGAAATCACCTTTGGCGGAAGACAAATACGCCATGGGGTAGCTATTGCGGATAATCCTCTGGGGCCTTACGTTAAATCACCCTACAACCCCATAAGTAATAGTGGTCATGAAATTTGTGTATGGCCCTATAACAAGGGTATCGCTTCTTTGATCACCACGGACGGCCCGGAAAAGAATACCCTACAATGGTCACCGGACGGGATCAATTTTGAAATCATGTCCGTAATCCAAAATCCGCCACATGCCATAGGACTCAATAGATCGGCCGAAACGCAAAAGGAACCAACAGAAATTTTAAGATGGGGATTGACCCATATCTATAATAATGATGATTACCAAAGCATATTGGGTTTTACCTCAAGAAGGAAAACTGCCCATGTTGCCATTGGGGAAAAAGCAAATGAAGAATAGCAATTATGATAGCTACAGAATATCAAGGAGATAAAACCTTCAACGTGGTAAACCGGGAGATTACCGCTCCCGCGGAAGGTGAAGTACGTATTAAAGTGGCGTATGTGGGCGTATGTGGGACCGATGTCCATATCTATCACGGAATGATGGACAAGCGGGTGGATATCCCCGTAACCATTGGTCACGAAATGTCCGGGACCATAGATGCCCTTGGAGCGGGTGTTACTGGTTTTGAAGTAGGCGAAAATGTAGTCGTACGTCCCTTGGACGATAGAAAGGCAAAACCTTCCGATAAAGGGTTCAACCATATCTGCGAGGAACTTAAATTTATAGGAATAGACAGCCCAGGTGCTATGCAACAGTATTGGAACGTACCGGCTTTTACGCTGCACAAGCTTCCTTCGAAAACCGATTTAAAATTGGCGGCATTGGTAGAACCATTGTCCGTTGCCGTACATGATGTGCGTATGAGCGGATTGCAAAAAGGGGAAACGGCCGTTGTATTAGGTGGTGGACCCATTGGTCTATTAGTCGCATTGGTTGCACAAGAAAAAGGAGCCAACGTCATCGTATCCGAAGTCAACGAGAAAAGGATTGCAAAAGCCAAAGAATTAGGCTTAAACGCGCAAAGCCCTTTAAAAGTAGGTTTAGTGGACTATGTCCGTAAAGAAACGGAAGGCCGTTTGGCCGATGTTGTCTTTGAAGTGGCCGGCGTACAACCCGCCTTGGATGTCATGACGGAAATTGCGGGTATCCGCGGAAGAATTGTGATGGTTGCCATACACGGACAGAAAAAAGAAATCGACCTCTTTAAATTCTTTTGGAAAGAATTGAAACTTATTGGGGCCCGGGTCTATGAAAAAGAAGATTATGAAAATGCCATTGCGCTCATAAGTTCTTCTTCACTTCCTTTTTCTGACATGATTACGGATGTACAACCCTTGAGTAAGATACAGCAGGTTTTTGAAAAAATAGATAATAATCCAGACGGGCTTAAAGTCCTAATGGATTGCCAATCGTAAACTCCCTTGGGGCAAATCCGCGAGGCGTTTATAGGAAACTGAATTTTAATTTCGAGGCAAGCCTCTGGGGTATGATACCCTTTGGTGGTGCCAATAAAAAGAGTACACACAAATGGGAATATTGGACAAATTTAACCTTGAAGGAAAAACAGCCTTGGTCACGGGCTGTAAACGCGGTATTGGCAAGGCCATGGCCATTGGACTGGCAGAAGCCGGTGCCAATATCATTGGCGTAAGCGCCACCTTGGAGTCCGAAGGAAGTCAGGTAGAAAATGAAGTTACAGCACTTGGCAAGACTTTTAAAGGATATGCTTGCGATTTTAGCGACCGTAAGGCATTATACCAGTTTATTGCCCAGGTAAAGTCGGATTTTCCGGTAATCGATATCCTAATCAACAATGCAGGTACCATCTTACGTGCCCCGGCGGCAGAACATTCCGATGAATATTGGGACAAGGTCATTGAAGTCAACCAAAATGCCCAGTTTATCCTAACTAGGGAAATAGGCAAAGAAATGGTTTCCCGCGGTAGCGGAAAGATCGTATTTACCGCTTCACTATTAACTTTTCAAGGTGGAATTACAGTGCCAGGATATGCGGCAAGTAAAGGTGCCATTGGCCAAATGACCATGGCTTTTGCCAACGAGTGGGCCGGTATGGGCGTCAATGTAAACGCCATTGCCCCAGGATACATCAGTACCGATAATACCGAAGCATTACGCAACAATCCAGAGCGTGCAGATTCCATCTTAGCCCGAATTCCATCCGGAAGATGGGGCGAACCCGAAGATTTTGCAGGACCGGTGGTCTTTTTGGCATCGGAAGCGGCAGCTTATATGAACGGAAGCATTGTGCTGGTAGACGGCGGATGGATGGGCAGGTAATTATTAAAAAGAGTAAACTACCTCGCGGAAAGTCCGCGAGGCATTTGCAAGAAACAAGATTATAATTTAAGGCAAGCCCTGGGGCATTATACCCTTTGGCGGTGCCAATTAAAGAACGAACAAATGGCAACTATAAAGGAATACCAACTTTTTATCAACGGAAAATGGGTAACCTCAACTTCCGGCGAAACCATTGACATCATCAATCCTTCCAATGAGGAGGTCATTGCCAAAGTACAAAATGGGACCGCGGAGGAAGCTTTAACGGCTCTAGAGGCAGCGGACAAGGCCCAGAAAAGCTGGAAAAAACTACCTGCAAGAAGTAGGGCGGACCTGCTTTATAAATTGGCCGATGAAATTGATGCCAATCTGGATAGACTAGCAGAGCTATTGGTACGCGAACAGGGAAAATTACTTAAAGTGGCCAAAATGGAAACGGCCGTAACGGCCTCATTCATACGGTATGCCTGTGAAGGGGCAAGACGCATTGAAGGGGACATTATCCCTTCGGACAATGAAAACGAACAAATTTGGATACAAAAAGTACCTCGGGGTGTGGTCGTTGCGATTACGGCATGGAATTTTCCGTTGGCACTTGCCGGCCGTAAACTAGGCCCTGCATTGGTCGCTGGAAATACCATTGTCATCAAACCTACTTCCGAAACACCATGTGCCACTTTGGAATTGGGGTATTTGGCCCAAAAAGTGGGTATTCCAGATGGTGTCATCAATATACTTACGGGACCAGGACGAGCCATGGGCAATGCTTTGGTAGAAAACCCGATCACCAAAATGGTGACCATGACGGGCTCTACCCCTGTTGGGCAACAAATTGCCCGCAACGCGGCACAAAATTTAACCCACGTTCAATTGGAATTGGGCGGTAAGGCCCCCTTTATTGTTTTTGGCGATGCCGATATCGATGCTGCCGTAGACGCTGCATTACATTCCCGTTTTGACAACTGTGGCCAGGTCTGTACCTGTAATGAAAGAATGTATCTCCACGAATCCATATACGATACATTTATGGAAAAGTTTGTGGCCAAGACCAAAGCCCTTAAAGTGGGTGACCCTATGCTGGAAGATACGGATATGGGGCCTAAGGTAAACAAGAACGAATTGGAACATATGGAACACCTGGTAGACGTAAGCTTAAAAGAAGGGGCCGTATTGGCCACCGGGGGCAAACGGGTGTCCGGTTCCGGTTATGAGAAAGGGTATTGGTTTGAGCCTACCGTATTAACCGGGGTCACCCAAGAGATGACCATTGTCCATGAGGAGTCCTTTGGGCCTATTTTACCTGTATTGAAGTTCAAGACTTTTGAGGAAGTGGTAGGCTATGCCAACGACTGTGAATATGGACTCTCCGCCATGGTATTCACAAATGATATGAATACTATAATGAAATGCAACGACGAGCTGGAGTATGGCGAGATCTATATCAATAGAGGACATGGCGAACAGCACCAAGGTTTCCATAACGGCTATAAATTAAGCGGCTCCGGTGGCGAGGATGGCAAATATGGCTTTGAGCAATACTTGGAAAAAAAGACCTTTTACATTCGTCATAAAGCATAGTAACCAACGTGAAAGACCCAATAAAAAGTATCACTTGCAAACTGTTTAAAGTCCCCCTACCCGAGGTGCTCAATGATGCCAAACATGGCGATCATACCCACTTTGAATTAGTGACCACCACCCTTGTAACCCAAAGCGGTTATGAGGGCACGGGGTATACCTACACCGGCGGAAAGGGTGGTCATGCCATTAAAGCGATGGTAACCCATGATTTTTCGGGTGCGCTCATCGGTAAAGATGCTACGGATATTGATGCGATCTATGATTTTATGGAATGGCACATTCACTACGTAGGGCGTGGCGGTATTGCATCTTTTGCCATTTCAACCATTGATATTGCCCTTTGGGATATCCATTGTAAAAAAGCGGGGCAGCCGCTCTGGAAAATGGCTGGAGGCACGAACAACAGCTGTAAAGCTTATTGCGGTGGCATCGACCTGCAGTTTCCCATTCCAAAACTGCTTAAAAACATGGAAGGGTATTTGGCCAGTGGGTACAATGCCGTAAAAATTAAGATTGGCCGTGAGCAACTATCAGAGGATTTGGAACGCATTAAAGCCGTTCGTGAATTCATTGGCCCGGACATCACTTTTATGGTCGACGCCAATTACTCGATGGATGTAGAAAAAGCCATTAAGGCCATTGAAGGGTTTAGACAGTACGACATTACATGGTTTGAAGAGCCTATCATTCCTGATAATTACAAAGGATTTGCAGAAATTGTGGACAGGACCGGTTTTCCATTGGCCATGGGCGAAAACCTACATACGATCCATGAATTTGAATATGCTTTTAAGCAAGCAAAACTGTCCTTCGTTCAACCTGATGCTTCCAATTGCGGCGGTATCACCGGATGGTTACGAGCTGCGGGCTTGGCCGCAAAACACCAAATACCAGCATGTTCCCACGGGATGCAGGAACTGCATGTAAGCTTGGTCTCCGCACAACCCAACGCGGGTTGGTTAGAGGTCCATAGTTTTCCCATAGATGCCTATACGGAACGTCCATTGGTAGTTGAGAACCATAGGGCCGTAGCACCGGATATACCGGGTACTGGAGTGAATTTTGACTGGCCAAAACTAGCACCTTATCAACAGTAAATAGGAGTAGAAAGCGTATGAACACCATCCTTATAAAACGTAAAATAACATAACCAACCAATACCCACAGCATGGAAAATAAAAATAAGTATATCATCAAAATTGCGGCCATAGTAGCCTTAGGAGGCTTTATCCTAGGTTTCGACGCCTCTGTAATTTCAGGGACGTTGAGTTTTGTGGAATCGGAATTTTCCTTGAACGAAATCCAGTTGGGTTGGTTGGTAAGCTCCATAACCTTGACCGCTGCCTTAGGCACGTTTATCGCAGGCCCGTTAAGCGATAAATACGGAAGAAGGCGGGTCTTAAAATTTGCAGCCGTGCTGTTTGCCATATCCGCTTTGGGTTCTGCCTTGGCGTCATCCTTCAGTATCTTGATCATTGCACGATTGATCGGTGGCTTTTCGGTGGGTGCGGCATTGATCATAGCCCCGGTATACATCGCAGAGGTAAGTCCGGCAGAAAAAAGGGGGCAAATGGTTTCCTTTAACCAATTGAACATTGTTATTGGGATATCCATTGCATTCTTTACCAACTACCTCATCTTAAAATTAGGGCAGAATAACCTGGCGTGGGTACAATCTTTAGGTATTGACAAATGGAACTGGCGCTGGATGTTGGGCCTTGAAATCTTTCCGGCCTTGTTATATTACTTTGGGCTGCATACCGTGCCTCGCAGTCCCCGATGGTTGACCTTGAACGGTTTTAACGATCGCGCCTTGGAAGTGATGGAAAAATTTACCACTAAAAAAGACGCTGTTTATCAAATGGACTGCATCCTGGAAAGCATCAAACAAGACCGCAAGAAAGAAAAGGTGCACATCCGTGAAATCTTCAAAAAGAATATGCGCCTAGTCCTTACCGTAGGTTTGGTAGTGGCCATGTTTCAGCAATTGGTGGGTATCAATAGTGTCATGTTTTACGCCCCTATGATATTTGAGCAGACCGGTATTGGTACTGATGCCTCTTTCTTGCAGGCCATTTTAGTCGGTTTGGTGAACTTGGTTTTTACCATTTTGGCCATGGCCATTATTGATAAAGTAGGAAGAAAACCGCTATTGGTAAGTGGCATGTTGGGCATGGCCGTGTGCCTTTTTGTCTTGGCCTATGGCTTTAAAACGGCCACCTATTCCCTTAGCGACGACGCTATTGCGGGACTCCCTGTCGAAATCAATAGGACGCAGCTTATTCCGCTGGCCAACCAGACCTTTGATAATGATGTGGATTTTAAAGAGGCTATGTACGGCGTTATAGGTTCCGAAACCTTTAAGAAAAATGAAGCCGCTATCATCACCGCTTCCGCCAATATTAACGGCATGCTTATTTTATTGGGCATCCTTGGTTTTGTCTCCTTTTTTGCCATGTCCATAGGGCCGTGCATGTGGGTCCTTTTTTCGGAACTTTTCCCTAATCGGGTCCGCGGTATTACCATTTCATTTGTGGGTTTGATCAACTTGGCCGTCGCCTTTTTGGTACAGTTGGTATTCCCATGGGAGCTTGAAAATTTTGGCAACACCATTACCTTTTTGATTTATGCCGTTTTTGCGGTAATCGGTCTGGCATTTATCATTGCCAAAGTGCCGGAAACCAAAGGAAAATCCTTGGAAGAATTAGAAACACAACTTGTAAAATAACACCTAAGTAAACTCTAGTATCATGAAAACATTTTTATACACCGTTTTGGTAAGCTGTACCCTTATTGTGGTTTCTTGTGCAGAACAAGCCGAAAAACCGAACAATGATGAGATGGTCCTTTTTGATTTTGAAGAAGGATTTGATGAACGTATGGTGCATCCGCAAGATGCTACCTATACCATGCAAACCAAGGAAGACAATACAACCATATTGGTTACCAACGGCTATACCATCAAAGAGCCGGGAGTCGTATTGAAATCCACCGAAGATGCCCCATGGGATTTAAACGGATATCAAGAAGTAAAAGCAGATATTACCAATGTTGGTAATGAGTTTATACAGGTAGAAATGTTCGTAGGCAACGACCCGGACGGCCTTAAACGCTGGTATTGCTCAGATTACGTGGACCTAGAACCTGGGGAAAGCAAAACGATTACCGTTCCCTTGGCATGGACTTCTTGGATACACCAACCGCAGCCTGAAATTTTAGGGATGCGTGGCGTACCCGGTCAGCTTAAAACCGATATTTCCAAAATACAGGAGATTACCTTTAACAGTAGGTACGCTTACAAGAAGAACAACTTTACTATAGACAACGTGCGGGCAGTGGGCAAATTTGAAGAAAGGGACCCCGCCGACGTATTCCCCTTTATTGATGAATTTGGGCAGTACAAACATGAGGACTGGATCACCAAGATACATTCCGAAGACGAATTAAAAAACAGTATAGCGGAAAATGCCAAAGATTTGGAAGGCCACCCCGGACCCGATAACAGGAATAAGTTTGGTGGATGGACGGCAGGCCCAAAACTTGAAGCCACCGGTTTTTTTAGGTCGGAAAAAGTAGATGGTAAGTGGTGGATGGTAGACCCGGAAGGTTACCTGTTCTGGTCTGCAGGGGTGAATTGCGTTGAATCTGAAAGTGTGTATTCCGGTATTGAGGGTAGGGAGCATTATTTTGAAAAAATACCTGCCAAGGACGAGGTCCCCGAGCATTTCTTTAATGATGGGGTCTATACCTCGCATGGCTTTTACAAAGACAAGGCCACCTATCAAATGTTTAATTTTTATCAAAATAACCTGTATAAAAAATATGATGGGGAATGGCATACCAATTTTAAGGAATTGGCACACAAACGTCTTAGGAGCTGGGGCTTGAACACCATTGGCTTTGTTTCTGATAATGATTTGATAGCTCAACGACGCACTCCCTATGTAGGATCTATTTGGATTACGGATACCCCAAAGATTGAAGGTTCCCAAGGGTTTTGGGGTAAATTCCATGATGTTTTTGACCCCAACTTTAGGCTGGCCGTCAAGAATTCCGTGGAGCGCCAAAAAGAAGGTGCAGGAGATCCATGGTGTATCGGGTATTTTGTGGATAACGAACTTTCATGGGGTGCTTTGGGTTCTTTGGCCGTAGGGGCCTTGCAAAGTCCGGCATCACAACCGGCTAAAATTGAGTTTGTAAAGGATTTGCAGTCCAAGTATCAAGATATAGCCCAATTAAATGCCGTTTGGGGCACCCAACACAGTTCTTGGGAGGCACTAATGGAAACTACCGAGGCCCCGGATGCTAAAAAGGCCGAAGTAGACTTATTGGCATTTTATCAAAAAATAGCCGAAACCTATTTTAGCGTGATCAACGGAGAACTAAAAAAGGTTGCTCCCGACCAAAACTACCTTGGTTGTCGTTTCGCTTGGAAAAACAACGATATTGTCTTAACGGCGGCAAGCCATTATATGGACATTATGAGTTTTAACAAATACGAATACGGCATTGAAAATATAGGCTTACCAAAAGGGGTGGACAAGCCCATGCTTATTGGGGAGTTCCATTTTGGGGCCAAGGACCGGGGTATCTTCCACGCCGGGGTCAAAGCGGCGGAAAACCAAGAGGATCGTGGCGTAAAATACCAAGAGTATATCCAAGGGGCTTTTAGAAACCCCAATATTGTAGGCGCACACTGGTTCCAATATTTGGACCAGCCTTTGACCGGAAGGTTTGATGGCGAAAACTATAACATTGGGCTATTGGATATTGCGGACAACCCCCACCAACCTTTAATCGATAAAATGCGGGAAACGCTTTATGATATGTATACTTATCGTAGTAACCAGTAACTAAAGAGTTGACATCTATTTTTGAAAATTTGGGTATCTTCCCCAACAGCTAACCTATTTTTTTCATGTACGGTGCCGATTTAAACATTGTCCCAAAAAACTTTAATTGCACTATTGATGGGCAATCCGTGGGCTTGTATTCCATTAGCAATAAAAATGGACTACACGCCCATTTTACCAATTACGGCCAGCATTTGGTAGCACTTTATGTGCCTGACCGTAATGGGATTTTTGAAGATATCGTCCTTGGTTTTCCAGCACTGGAAACCTATATGACGGATGAGGGAAAATACTTTGGAAGTATCATTGGTCGGTATGCCAATAGAATTGCAAAAGGTAAACTTACCCTTAACGGCAGCTCCTGCGCCTTAGCCGTTAATAACGGCACCAATCATTTGCATGGCGGGGATATAGGCTTTGACAGTGTGGTATGGCAGGTAGAACAGCTAAATTGGGATTGTCTGGAATTCAGTCGCACTTCCCCCCACGGAGAGGAAGGGTATCCCGGTAATTTAGAGATTAAGGTGCGCTATACTTTAACCAATAACAATACCCTTAGTATTAAGTACACCGCCAAAACCGACCGGACTACCGTGGTAAACTTGACCAACCATAGTTTTTTTAATTTGAACGGCGAAGGCAACGGCTCCGTAAAAGAACACCTCCTAAACATCAATGCGAAGTCGTACACACCCGTGCATCCAGATATGACCACTATGGGAACCATGGAACCTTTAGAAGGGACACCCATGGATTTTTCCAAATTCAAAACAATTGGTCAAGATTTGCAAAGTGACCATCCCCAAATGGCCATATGCGCAGGGTACGACCATAATTATGTGTTGGATAAAGACGGTGCGGACAATACCCTACCCCAGCTTGCCGCAACAGTTTTTGAACCTAAACATGGCCGTGTTATGGAAGTGCATACCACGGAACCTGGGATGCAATTGTATACCTCCAATTTTTTGGACGGTACTTTGGTAGGTAAATCCGGTAAACCTTATTTAAAACATGGTGCCTTTTGTTTGGAAACACAGCACTTTCCGGATGCACCCAACCAGCCAGAATTTCCATCCCCAATCTTACATCCTGGGGAAACTTTTAACTCTACGACGGAATACCGGTTTTGGGTGCGGTAACGGTTATTTTTACATCCCAAAAAGATATCTAAACGAAGGCTATACTATGTGTGGCAGTTTAAGTAAATTCTGTTAGGGGTTAAGGGTTAAAAGTTATATGTTAAAGGTGCATTAGCCAGATTCATTATAGCTTCTTCAAATCTTACGTCTTATCTCTGACCGAGCAGCGGTCTTAGTTAAGTTCAAAAATCAAGTTCAAGTTCAAGTTCAAAATTAGAACCAAGAACCTAGAGCCAAGAATCCAGACTAAAAAGGTTTTTGTCTTATATCTTACATCCAGAATCGAAACGGTCTTATTTAAGTTCAAGTTCAAAATTAGAACCAAGAACCTAGAATCAAGAGCCAAGAATCTAGACTAAAAAGGTTTTCGTTATATCTTACATCCAGAAGCGAAACGGTCTTAGTTAAGTTCAAAAATTAGAACCAAGAACCTAGAGCCAAGAATCCAGACTAAAAAGGTTTTTGTCTTATATCTTACATCCAGAAGCGCAGCGGTCTTAAATCCAATTCTATTGTTTCCTATGCGCCAATACTACAGGGGGTTGGCCATTAAAGGGGTTCTGCATTCTGCCAATGGTCTTGGCCCCCATGGTTGAGGCCCTAAATACACAGCGATCGCCATAACGTTTGCGCACGCGGTCCATGGCTTGGTACAGGTTAAGGGCTTCCTCCGTATCCTCAAATAAATTAATCTGATAATTGCCGGACACCAAATGGCTAAAACGGATGCCTACCAAACGCACCAACATCCTTTTATTATAAAGTACATGGAACATCTCCATAATCTTAGGGATCAACATATGGTCCGCACTGGTATAGGGAATACGCTGCTGTTTGGAATAAGTATTAAAATCTGAATACCTGATCTTTACCGTAACACAGGCCGTTAATTTATCGCCGCGCCGTAATTGGTAGGCCAAATTCTCCGTCATGGCCACCAATATCCCCCTTAGTTTTACCATGTCTATGGTATCCCTATCAAACGTACGCTCCGTAGAAATGGATTTTCGCTCACAAAAGGGAATAACCGGGGTATGGTCTATGCCATTGGCACGTTTCCAGATAAGGGTGCCATTTTTACCCAACACCCGGTACATGATATCCATGGGCATTTTTTGAACGGTCTTAATTTGTTTTATGCCCAAATTCCGTAAAGTCTGATAGGTTTTGTCCCCCACCATAGGAATTTTCTTAATGGACAATGGTGCCAAAAAGCGTTTCTCCAGACCAAAATCTATTTTTAGCTGGTTGTTGGGTTTTGCTTCATTGGTGGCTACTTTGGATACCACTTTGTTTACGGAAAGCCCAAAGGAAATGGGCAGTCCGGTTTCATTGATGATTTTTTGCCGCAGTTCCGATGCGTATTTGTACGACCCAAAAAAACGGTCCATTCCAGAAAGATCTGCATAAAACTCATCGATACTGGATTTTTCAAATAGCGGCACTTGTTCCTTGATGATTTCCGTGACCACATCGGAATGTTTGCTGTAGGTGCCTGCGTTTCCCCGGATGACCACCGCTTCCGGACATAGTTCTTTGGCCATTTTCATGGGCATCCCAGAATGTACGCCAAAAGCCCGGGTCTCATAACTGCATGCCGCTACCACACCACGATCGCTGGTACCGCCCACCAATAAAGGCTTTTTTTGCAATTCTGAGTTTATGAGTCGCTCTACGGATACATAAAAGGTATCCAAATCCAGATGCAGGATGGTTTTGTTCATTGTATAGGAAAAGGAATGCTAATTTATGGAATTATTCCTTTTTATTGGATTATTTCCAATTTAATCTATTGTAAAATACATCCGCTATCCAATTTTCCTTAAAATCCCTATATAAAATACAGCATAGAAATTTTTCCTACATTAAAAATATCCTTAAATTAGGAATTCCCTTACTCAACATCCCTCAAAAACATTTGAATGATACCACTATGCCTTGGTTCCATTCAGACATTCAAGGAATAAAAAAGAC
>CALEYA010000054.1 GCA_937926215.1 uncultured Croceitalea sp.
CCTATCTGTTTTGGATTCCAATCAAAACGCTCAATGGCAAAATACGACCATGTGGAGGGCAGTGCCTGTCCGGCCAAGTTCGCTAAAAAGAAAGCTGCTATCAGCAGCAACACGCCTTTATAGCGCCTTAAACCTACCAAAGAAACCCCTGGAACCATCTTTGCTAAATTAATGGGCCTCCTATTTTTCATGGCTAAAGACTCAGGTACAAAGAACCATCCGAACAAAAAGTTGGCAAAGGTAAGTCCGGCTGCAATATAAAAGGGAAGCCTGATGTCTATTTCACCAAAAAAGCCCCCTATACCGGGACCAATAATAAAACCAAGGCCAAACGCTGCCCCGATCAATCCAAAGTTTTTGGCTTTCTCTTCTTTAGTGCTAATATCCGCGATATAAGCGGATGCTACCGTAAAACTAGCTCCGGTAATTCCTGCCAAAAACCGTCCAATAAACAGCCATAGTATGGTAGGTGCCCAAGCATGGATCATATAGTCAATACTAAGCCCCAAAAGGGATAGCAACAGAATGGGTTTACGACCGTATTGGTCCGATATTTCGCCCAATACCGGGGAAAATAGGAATTGCATGCCTGCAAATGCCGTGGTCAACCACATGCCATAGATAACTGCCATATGGTTTCCTTCACCCGTGAGTTGCATGATAAAATCCGGAATAATGGGCAGGATAATCCCGATACCGATGACATCGACCAGGATAGTGATAAAAATAAAGAGTAAGGCCGATTTCTTGGATTTCATCGTTGGCAAAAATCGATTAAAAAAAGAAACCCCGCATTAAAATGCAGGGTTAAATTTTGTTTCACTAGCGCGTCGCCTAATTGTTCAGTGTCTCGCGGCCTTGGAAAATTTGGCTCCGCTAACGCTTCGCATAATTGTTCAGTGCTTCTTCGTTTTGGAAAATTTGGCTCTGCCAGAGCTTCGCCTAATTGTTCAGTGCTTCTTCGTTTTGGAAAATTTGGCTCTGCTAGAGCTTCGCCTAATTGTTTAGTGCCTCTGCACCACCAACAATTTCCAAAATTTCGTTGGTAATGGCGGCTTGTCTTGCTTTGTTGTACGTTAACTTCAATTGGTCACGCAATTCCGTAGCATTGTCTGTTGCTTTGTGCATGGCCGTCATACGTGCTCCATGCTCACTGGCAAAAGAATCCCGAATTGACTTGTATAATTGCGTTTTCAAGGATTTTGGTATCAACTGGGCTACAATCTCAGGCTTTGAAGGCTCAAAAATATAGTCCGAAGCACCTGAAGTATCCCCTTCCATTGGAACGATTGGCAGAAATTGCTCTGTCATTACAATTTGGGTAGCCGCATTCTTGAACTTGTTGTATACTACTTCAATTTTGTCGTACTCCCCCTCCGTAAAGCGCTCCATGAGGGCTTCTGCAATTTGGGCAACATTATCAAAAGTCAAATCTTCAAATACATTGCTGTGGTTGGCCAAAACCGTGTTCTGCTTGGAAAGACTATCATTCGCTTTTTTGCCAATGGCAACAAAATCTACCTGCTTCCCGGCATAGGTTTCCATTAAGGCAGAGCACTGCTTTATAATATTAGTGTTGAAAGCACCACAAAGTCCCCTATTGGATGTGATTGCTACAATAAGCACCTTGTGCACCGGTCTGTTATCCGCAAACTTGCTTCCCGCATCACCATCCAAACTAGCGCTCAAACTTTGTAAAAGTTCTGTTAGCTTATCAGAATATGGGCGCATAGCAGTAATGGCATCTTGGGCCTTCTTCAACTTGGCAGCCGATACCATTTTCATGGCACTCGTAATCTGCATGGTAGATGAAACCGATGCTATCCTATTTCGTATTTCTTTTAAGTTTGCCATTTTTTAAGTGATGAGTTAAAAGTGTTGAGTTAAGAATTCTTGATTATAGCAACCAAAATTCTTATTAGCTCTTCACAATTGTTCTTCATTTCTTTAGGTACTTTTCTTCCGGTTGCCTCCAATATTTCCAACCAATACATGGTTTCGTCAGCTTCCTTTAAGGCAATACCAAACTTATATTTAAAATCTTTTGTGCTAACACCTCTCTGTGCTTCTCCAGTATTGGCCCCTATACTGGTTCCACTTCGTAACAATTGAGACGCTAGCTTAAAATCTTTTCTCTCTTTTAAATCGTCACAATACTTTACAATATCACAAGCAAATTGAAAGCTTTTAATCCTAATAGGACTACTATCCAATTTACTCATAATTCAGCATTCCTAACTCCTAATTATATTTAGAAGAAAGATCCTTACAAACCGCAATCAAGGTGTCTGTAACCTCATCCGTTAATTTCCCCGCTTTTAAGGTGTCCAATACATCCCTATGCTTTGCGTTTAGGAACTCAACAAAATCACGTTCAAACTCCTTTACTTTATCAACTGGCACATCGCGTAACAGGTTTTTAGAACCTGCAAAGATGATGGCTACCTGATCTTCTACAGTAAAAGGATCGTTCTGTGCTTGCTTTAGGATTTCAACATTGCGACGCCCTTTTTCAATAACGTTCAAGGTGGCAGCATCCAAATCCGAACCAAACTTGGCAAAGGCTTCCAGTTCACGGAACTGGGCTTGATCCAGTTTTAACGTACCTGCTACTTTTTTCATGGATTTGATCTGCGCGGATCCACCAACACGGGATACGGAGATACCCACGTTAATTGCAGGTCTTACCCCTTGGTTGAACAAATCTTGTTCCAAGAAAATCTGACCGTCCGTAATGGAAATTACGTTGGTTGGGATATATGCCGATACATCTCCTGCTTGTGTTTCGATAATTGGCAATGCCGTTAACGAACCGCCTCCTTTAACTATAGGTTTCAACGGATCTGGAAGGTCGTTCATATCTTTTGCGATCTCATCATCTGCAATTACCTTGGCGGCACGCTCCAACAATCTTGAGTGCAAATAGAAAACGTCACCTGGATAGGCCTCACGTCCCGGTGGTCTTCTTAATAACAAAGACACCTCACGGTAGGCTACCGCTTGCTTTGATAAATCATCATAGATAATCAAGGCTGGACGACCTGTATCCCTAAAATATTCCCCTACCGCAGCACCTGCAAAAGGAGCATATACCTGCATTGGGGCAGGATCGGATGCGTTTGCGGCAACGATAGTAGTGTATGCCAAAGCACCTTTATCTTCCAAGGTTTTTGCGATTGCGGCAACCGTTGATGCTTTTTGTCCTATGGCAACATAGATACAATATACCGGCTCACCGGCATCGTAAAATTCTTTCTGGTTAAGGATGGTATCGATACAAACCGTGGTCTTACCGGTCTGACGGTCACCAATAACCAACTCACGCTGTCCCCTACCTACTGGGATCATGGCGTCAATAGCTTTAATACCGGTCTGTAAAGGTTCGTTTACCGGTTGACGGTAGATTACCCCTGGTGCCTTACGCTCCAATGGCATCTCATAAGTTTTCCCAGCAATGGGTCCCTTACCGTCTATAGGTTTTCCTAAAGTGTCAACAACACGGCCAACAATTCCTTCACCAACATTGATGGAGGCAATACGTTGGGTACGTTTTACTGTTGCTCCTTCGGCAATTTCTCTTGATGGACCTAACAGTACAACACCAACATTATCTTCTTCCAAGTTCAATACGATACCTTGCATACCGCCATCAAACTCTACCAGTTCGCCATACTGCACGTTTGCCAAACCGTAAACACGTGCAATACCATCACCTACTTGAAGTACCGTTCCTACCTCGTCTAGGGAAGCGGTTGCTTCAAAACCCGATAACTGTTGTTTTAATATTGCTGAAACCTCAGCTGCTTTTACTCCTGCCATTTTATTAAGACGTTAGACCTGCCTGCCTGCAGGTGTTAGACACTAGACGTTCATGCCATCTATTATCTAGGTTGTTAATTATAGACTATTTGTAAATTCCCTTTTTAATCCGTTTAATTTGTTGACCACACTAGCATCGTATTGCAAATCCCCTACGCGCAGCACAAAACCACCGATTAGACTTTCGTCCACTTTATTTTCTATGGTCACTTTGTTTCCGGTCAATTTTGTGACCTGTGCCAATATTTTCTTCTCCAATGCTTCCGTTAACGGTACTGCTGATGTCACATAAGCAATATCTTCACCCTTCATCTTTTCATATTGGATGATGTACTTATATGCTACTTCTTGTAATAACTCAATACGCTTGTTATCCGTTAAAGTGCTCACCAACCCTAGCGTGATGGCGTTGCTGCCCTTAAAGATTTGGTTTAAAGCTTCTTTCTTGATTGAACTTTTAACCACCGGACTGGCCAAAACATCCCTAAGTTCTTCGTTCTCAGAAATTACCGAAGCTATTTGGCGCATATCCTTCTCCACCTTGTCCGCCGCTTTTTGTTCAACAGCGAAGTCTAAAGTAGCTTTTGCGTATCGTATGGCTGCCCTACTTTCGTTCATGGGTTAGTTTAATTTGATATCGCCCAACATGTCTTCAACCAACTTGAGTTGTTTCTTTTTATCGGACAATTCTTCTTTGATTACTTTCTCTGCAATATCCACGGATAGATTGGCTACTTGTGCCTTGATATCCGCTACGGCAGCTTTCTTTTCGCTTTCAATGGCCGCTTGGGCCTGCTTGATCATTTTATCGCCTTCTGCTTTGGCTTGTTCTTGGGCATCGGAAACCATTTTTTGTTTGATTTCCCGTGCTTCCTTCAACATCGCTTCCCTTTCTGCCCTAGCTTCTTTAAGCAATTTTTCGCTATCGGCAGTTACATTTTGCATTTCTTTCTTAGCATCTTCAGCAGCAGCCAAGGCATCCTTGATACCATCCTCCCTGTCGCTTACCGCTTTAAGAATAGGTTTCCAAGCAAATCTCCACAACAAGAATAACAATAAACTGAAAAGTAGTGTTTGCCAAAAAAAGAGCCCTAATGAAAATTCATCCAATAACTTTTCCATGTGTCTTTATTTATATGATTGTAATTTTTAAACAAAGCAAGGGCTGCAACCAACCGTTACAGCCATTTGCTTTAGATGTTTTGATTATACCGCAAACAATGCCGCAAAACCAATTCCTTCAATCAACGCCGCTGCAATCAACATCGCTGTTTGAATTTTTCCGTAAGCTTCAGGCTGACGTGCGATGGCTTCCATAGCAGAACCACCGATCCTACCAATACCCATACCTACA
>CALEYA010000055.1 GCA_937926215.1 uncultured Croceitalea sp.
TGAAGGTACGGCTTGCTTTTCCGGGAACTGTGATGATACTAATCTTGTTGCCCCTATTTTTGAGTATACACAAGATAATGGTGATCGTTCCATAACCGGAGGTTACGTATACAGGGGTGCTTCCAACAGCTCTCTTTTTGGTAGGTATATTTATGGCGATTTTGTTAGTGGGCGCGTATGGGCTTTGGAGGCGGATGGCAGCAATAACGAATTGCTTTTGGAAACCGGATTGAATATTGCATCTTTTGGCACAGATGCGCAAAACGAACTCTACCTCTGTGCTTTTGACGGGCGTATTTATCGACTGGAAGAAGAAACCAACCCTATTTAACGTGAGTTCGATATAACTTCCATTTTAAATAATTGACAATTAAGACTTTGACTAAAATGTCAGGTTGAGCGCAGTCGAAACCTCCTTAGAAAGAACAATCTTTAAAAATTTCTCGACTGCGCTCGAAGTGACATAGCATATATTTACTAGAATTTAAGTGGACCCGATTCAAAAATTAAGTCGAACTCACGTTTTTTAAGACGTTGTCCTAAGATATTTTTGCTCCACATAAAAAGTGGCAAAAGGCAACAGGGATGCAATGGCAAAAATGACCATTCTTTTAAAGCCCCATTTCTTTTGGATGCAAACAATTAGCGCCAGTACAACAAAAGCGATAAATAGCCCACCATGGGCATAACCCACCACTTTATTTGGATAAGGAATTTCTGCCCAGTATTTAAGGGGCATGGTAATCCCAAAAAGGGCGAGATATGAAATCCCCTCCAATATGGCCGTTACCCTAAATAGTTGGAGCATACTTTTTATAATTACAAATGGATAACTTCATCATAGGCAGCGGCTACGGCTTCCATGACCGCTTCGCTCATGGTAGGATGCGGATGCACGGCCTTAAGCACTTCATGTCCCGTAGTCTCCAATTTTCTGGCCACCACAGCTTCGGCAATCATGTCCGTTACTCCGGCACCTATCATATGGCAACCCAGCCATTCACCATACTTGGCATCAAAAATAACTTTTACAAAGCCGTCGGATGTTCCGGAAGCCTTTGCTTTCCCACTTGCAGAAAAAGGAAACTTACCAACTTTGATATCCAATCCTTTTTCCTTGGCTTGCTTTTCGGTAAGACCAACGGATGCAATTTCTGGAGAACAGTACGTACAACCTGGGATATTTCCGTAATCCAAAGGTTCCACATGCATACCTGCAATTTTTTCCACACAAAGGATACCTTCCGCAGAGGCAACATGGGCAAGTGCTTGTCCTTGGGTAACATCGCCAATGGCGTAATATCCGGGGATGTTGGTCTGGTAATAGTCATTGACTAAAATCTTGTCCCTATCGGTAGCGATACCAACCTCTTCCAGTCCAATGTTTTCAATATTTGTTTTAATGCCTACGGCAGAGAGTACAATATCCGCTTCCAATACTTCCTCACCCTTGGCCGTCTTTACGGTAGCCTTAACTCCTTCTCCAGAGGTATCCACTTTGGTGACTTCCGCAGAGGTTTTTATTTTAATTCCGGATTTTTTAAAGGTACGCTCCAACTGTTTGGATACGTCCTCGTCCTCAACGGGGACTATATTGGGTAAGTATTCCACAACGGTCACTTCAGTACCCATACTATTATAGAAATAGGCAAACTCAATACCAATGGCACCACTACCAACAACAATCATTTTCTTAGGCTGTTTCTTCAAGGTCATGGCCTCACGATACCCAATTACTTTTTTACCGTCCTGCGGTAAGCTGGGTAGCTCCCTACTGCGCGCACCGGTAGCGATTATGATATGGTCAGCACTATACTCCGCAGGTTCACCATGTTCTCCCTTGACGACCACCTTTTTTCCCGGAAGCACACGTCCAAAACCGTTCAGTACCTCAATTTTGTTTTTCTTCATCAGAAATTGGACACCTTTGCTCATTCCATCGGCAACACCCCTGCTACGTTTTACAACGGCGTCAAAATCATGTTCCACCTTATCCACACTAAGACCGTAATCTTCCGCATGTTTTAAATATTCGAATACTTGGGCGGATTTCAATAAGGCTTTTGTAGGTATACATCCCCAATTTAGGCAAACCCCACCAAGATTTTCTTTCTCTACAATGGCAGTTTTTAAGCCCAATTGCGAAGCCCTAATTGCAGTAACATATCCGCCAGGACCACTTCCAAGAACAATAACATCAAATTTGCTCATCAACTTAGATTTTAGGTGTTAAAATGGAGGTGCAAAGATAGTGAACACCATTAAGTTTTCCATACTGCAAAATGAAGTTTAAAAGAGGGATTTGTTATAAAAACGAGCTGGTATCTTTTTTTTGAAAAAAAGAACCGATGAAGAATGGACATCTTGGGTTATTCCCCTGCCTTGTCAAAACCGATACTAACAGAATTTATACAATAGCGTTGGCCTGTGGTTTCCCTGGGTCCGTCATTAAATACATGGCCCAGATGGCTCCCACAATTGGCACAAACCGTTTCTGTACGTACCATACCGTGCGTAGTATCCCTAATGTATTCTATGGCACCCTCAACGGCCTCATCAAAAGACGGCCAGCCACAGCCACTCTCAAATTTATTGGAACTTTCGAACAATTTGGCGTTGCAAGCTTTACAATAGTATTCCCCTTTTTCAAAATGCAGGTTCAATGCGCCCGTATGTGGCCTTTCCGTACCTTTTTGCCGTAAAACATAGTACTCTTCTGGAGACAGTTCTTGTTTCCATTCAGCGTCGGTCTTGTTTATATTGTACTTGGCCATACTACAAAAGGTTTCTTGTAAAATTAAGCGTATTGGCGCAGATTAATTGTCTTCAGGAACAAAATTTAAGGCCACGCCATTGATGCAGTGTCTTTTTCCAGTAGGCTGGGGTCCGTCAGTAAATACGTGTCCCAAATGCCCACCACAGGTAGCGCAATGCTCCTCTGTCCGCGCATATCCAATTTTATAGTCTACATCATAGGCTACGTTACCTTCAATCTCTTGGTAGAAACTTGGCCAACCCGTTCCGGAGTCGAATTTGGTGTCACTCTTAAAAAGAGGTGTTGCACAACCGGCACAAACGTAAGTGCCTTTTTCCTTGTTGTTCAAAAGCTCGCTGGAAAAAGAATTTTCGGTAGCCGCTTTTCGCAGCACATAGTACTCCATATCGGTTAGCTGTGAACGCCATTCAGCATCCGTTTTTGTTACGGCATAGACCACTTCTTCTTCCGTATTCTGGGCAGTGGCGTCTTTCTCTTTTTGTGAGATGCCTTTGCAAGAGGCCAAAAGCAATACTAGTATTAAAGTTATGGGTGTTTTCATAATTATTTTCTTTAGGATGTAAGACGTTAGTGCGTCCGGAAACTTTCAAAAATTCACTCAAAAAAGACCCCCTCAAATTAATTGAGAAGGTCCTACTCTTTTTAAATTCCTTTTTGGGGTCAAAAGTAAAAGGACATTAGGGCCTTTTTACGGACTGAACGTCACCCACATCCAAATTAATGGCTTCCATAAAACTTTCAAAATCCATAGTTTCCAAGCCAACAAATTCGCTTCGTAATTCTGCTGGGATTATAGCTACCCGTATGTTAATATTAGTAGTACTGGCAGCATCCAAACCGCTAAGGTCACTATCACCAATAATTTGCAGTTGCACACTATCTACATTATGATCAAAGATGTATTGAAACTCCCCAAACTCATCAAAAACACTTGCTGGTAACGGGGTAAAGAAACCTGGGTCAAAGGAAATGAACACTTGCCAAATATCACCGTTTACGGTTCCGTCAAAAGTAAGTTCCTCGCTCCGCCAAATATTGTTATCCGCATCAAAGGTAAAGTTGACCGTCTCTGCAAAAACTAGGGGTATGGGGGCATCTAAACCGTCCAAACCATCAAACCCTGGGGGTCCTTCGGGTCCCTCACAGGAAAAGAATAATACTACACCAAGCAGTCCAAAAAATAATTTCATTTTACTCATAATTTCAAATTTTGATTTTGTTGATTGTCTTAAGTTCATTCACTTGGTGTACTACAAATCAAAAAGCGTTCCAACTTTTCAATAGGGACATAATTTTTAAAGTAACCCAACATTTTCACTATCTTGACAAAAGATGTTTAATATTGCATTCCTTATCCCTTAATATATGGCAGCTGTTATTCCGCATAGTTTTTTTACTGAGTTCGATATCAACCTTTTTAAGTCGGGGAAGCACTTTAGGCTTTACAATAAGCTGGGTTCGCATTTGACGGAAGTCAACGGTCAAAAAGGGACGTATTTTGCGGTCTGGGCACCTTCTGCCAAAGGGGTTTCCGTAGTAGGTAATTTTAATGACTGGCGGGATGGTGACCATAAATTGAACGTACGTTGGGATGCGAGCGGCATTTGGGAAGGTTTCATTCCAGATGTAGGGCACGGCGAGATATATAAGTATAAAATTGCATCGCACAATAGCGGGATGATTACCGAAAAAGCGGACCCCTTTGCCAGATATTGTGAGCATCCGCCAAAAACGGCTTCCGTAGTATGGGATGCCGCCTACCAATGGAAGGATCAAAAGTGGATGGAAACCAGGGAAGAGCACAATAACTTAGACCGTCCGTATTCTGTTTATGAAGTGCATTTGGGGTCTTGGAAACGCAAGAATGGAAATGATTTTCTGTCGTATTTGGATTTTGCGGATGAATTGGTGGCCTATGTAAAAAAAATGGGCTTTACCCATGTGGAGTTTATGCCTATTATGGAATACCCTTATGATCCTTCTTGGGGATACCAACTAACGGGCTATTTTGCCCCTACCTCAAGGTTCGGTAAGCCGGAGGATTTTAAAGTGTTGGTAGATCAATTGCATCAAGCTGGTATTGGGGTGATTTTGGACTGGGTACCTTCACACTTCCCAGAAGATGCCCATGGGTTAGGTTACTTTGACGGTTCACATCTATATGAACATCCAGATAGAAGAAGGGGGTATCATCCAGATTGGAAAAGCCTTATTTTTAATTATGGGCGTAACGAGGTTCGCGCGTTTCTAATTAGTAATGCGGTATTCTGGTTGGACCAGTTCCATGCGGATGGACTTCGGGTAGACGCCGTGGCATCTATGCTTTATTTGGATTATTCCCGTGAAGATGGGGAGTGGGAGCCCAATATGTATGGGAATAACGAAAACTTGGAGGCCATGTCCTTTATACGGGAAATGAACCAAGAGGTCTATGCCAGTTTTAAAGGCGTCCAAACCATTGCAGAAGAATCCACGGCATTTACCGGGGTATCAAAGCCCGTCCATTTTGGCGGCTTAGGTTTTGGTATGAAATGGATGATGGGGTGGATGCACGATACCTTGGAGTACTTTAAAAAAGAACCGGTATACAGAAAACACCATCAGAATGATTTGACGTTTAGCATGACCTATGCCTTTACCGAAAATTTTATGTTGCCTTTTTCCCATGATGAGGTAGTTTATGGAAAGCAATCCTTGGTGTATAGAATGCCAGGGGATGAATGGCAACGCTTTGCCAACTTACGTTTGTTGTTCGCCTATATGTTCACCCATCCCGGGGGTAACCTTATTTTTATGGGCGCGGAATTCGGGCAGACCGCAGAATGGAACTTTCAACAAAGTTTGGATTGGCACTTGACACAGTATGATTTTCATTCCGGCATACAGCGCGTAGTCCAAGATTTGAATAAAGCGTATAAATCCTATCCGGCATTGTATGAAAAGCAATTTAGTCCGGAAGGATTTGAATGGATAGATTACAACGATCATGAAAATTCGGTATTGAGCTATATCAGAAAAGGGCATGAACGTAAAGATGATATGATCATTATAGCCAACTTTACCCCTGTTCCAAGGGAAAATTATAGGGTGGGTGTTCCCGGATCAAAAGCCTTAAAACTCATTTTTAATAGTGATGATGTTACCTATGGTGGCAGCGGCCAAGGCAAGAAGACCGCTAAACCGGCCAAAGAGTCTTGGAATGGCAGGGAGCATTCTATTGAAGTTCCTTTACCGCCCTTAAGCCTTCTTATTTATAAATAAAAAGCCTGTTTCAATTTAAATACCGGTAGCGTGGAAGATAATTGCATGTTTGTATAGTTTTTATTGATAAGATATTTTCTTTTTGTCCTGTTAATGTGTTTTTTTTGTTGACCTAAAAGAAAGTAGTTATGATTACCAATACCGATATTGAAAAAAGAGGTAATCTTTATCCCGATACTATTGTAGATTTCAAGCAGGATAACGATAAGTTTTACTTTACTACGCGTAATGGGGTAATGTTAGAAGTTACGGTGTTAAGGGATAGTGCCATTCGTTTCCGTTACGGTACGGAGCATTCCTTTGAACCGGATTTTTCGTATGCCATAAGTGATGACGTTACTACCGGATATAATGAATTGGAGATAAAGGATGAGATTCCGGAATATGTCATTGTTACCTCAAAAGTCAAAGTCCATATCAATAAGAACAACCTAAAAATCCATATCACGGATTTAGAAGGACTTACTATCAATGAAGATGAGGCAGGTTTCCATTGGGAAGAAAATTATGACTATGGCGGGAATATCGTAAAAATGACCAAAGTCACCCAATCCGGGGAGAGTTATTATGGGATGGGGGATAAGGCTTCGCATACCAATTTAAAGGGCAAGCGGGTCAATAATTGGGTCACGGATTCCTATGCCTACGGTAAGGATAGGGAACCGCTTTATAAGTCGATACCTTTTTATGTAGGGCTTCATAACGATATTGCCTACGGCGTATTTTTTGACAATTCCTTCAGCACGTATTTTGATTTTGCCCACGAACGTCGCAATGTCACCAGTTTTTGGGCGGACGGCGGGGAAATGAATTATTATTTTTTCTACGGTCCCAAGATTTCCCAAGTAGTAGAAGCGTATACCGACCTTACGGGAGTACCGGAACTGCCACCGCTTTGGGCATTGGGTTTCCATCAATCCAAATGGAGCTATTATCCAGAGAAAAAGGTTAAAAAAATAGCGGCCACCTTTCGCGATTTAAAAATACCCTGTGATGCCATATACTTGGACATCGATTATATGGAAGGGTTCCGCTGTTTTACGTGGGACAACCGTCGTTTTCCCAACCCAAAGAAAATGATCGATGAACTCTATGAAGATGGGTTCAAAACGGTCACTATGATCGATCCAGGGATTAAGATTGACAGGGACTATTGGGTATACCAACAAGCTATGGACAATGGTTTCTTTTGCCGTAGGGCAGATGGGCCACATTTTAAAGGAAAAGTATGGCCGGGGGAGTGTAAGTTTCCAGACTTTACCAATCCTGAAGTGCGTGAATGGTGGGCGGGATTATATAAAGAAATGATTGCGGATATGGGCGTCCATGGTGTGTGGAACGATATGAACGAACCTGCCATTATGGAGGTGCCCAGCAAAACGGCCAATTTGGATGTGCGGCATGATTATGACGGTCATCCTTGTAGCCACAGAAAGGCACACAACGTGTATGGTATGCAAATGGTAAGGGCAACCTATGAGGGAATAAAAAAATTCACCTTTCCCAAACGTCCTTTTGTGTTGACACGGGCTGCCTACTCCGGTACGCAGCGTTATGCCTCCACTTGGACCGGGGACAATGTGGCCACTTGGGAACATTTATGGATCGCCAACGTACAAATGCAACGCATGTGTATGAGCGGGTATTCTTTTGTGGGATCCGATATTGGTGGTTTTGCGGAGCAACCCAATGGCGAATTGTTCGCGAGATGGGTGCAGCTGGGGGTTTTTCATCCTTTTTGTAGGGTGCATTCCAGTGGGGATCATGGGGATCAAGAACCTTGGTCTTTTGGCGATGAGATAACGGATATCGTTAGGAAATTCATAGAACTTCGCTATCAATTGTTACCCTACCTCTACACCATGTTTTACAAATACGTAAAAGAAGGGGTCCCCATGCTACAGTCGTTGGTCTATTATGACCAAGAAGATGCACAGACCCATTTTAGGACGGACGAATTTCTCTTTGGCGAACAAATTTTGGTATGCCCGGTGCAAGAACCAAACGCTAAGGGCCGCAGAATGTATGTGCCCAAAGGAAAATGGTACAACTACTGGACAGAGGAAATTGTTGAAGGAGGGGTTGAAAAATGGGTTTCCGCAGATATCGATAAGTTACCGCTGTTCGTTAAAGAAGGAGCTATGATTCCCAAATACCCAATTCAGCAATATATAGGGGAAAAAGACATTGATGTCCTTAAAATAGAGGCGTATTTCAAGGAAGGGATAGAAACCTCTACGGTCTATGAAGATCAGCAAGAAGGCTATGATTATAAAAAGGGAAGGTACAGTCTTAGAAAGTATAGAATGCGTGGCAAATCTAACGAGCTTATCATTCAGCAGTTTAAAGACGGTAGTTTCATTACCCCATATGAAACCATTAAGTTCCAGTTCCATGGATTGCCATTTAAAGTGGTGCAGATAGAGGTTGACAATGAAATGGTAGATTTAAAAACCATACAGTTTGATGGCAAGGCGAGTATTGAAGTGAGCAAAGATTTTACGGAGTTGCACATCTTTGGGAAATAATTTTTATGTAAATTGAAGCAGACACTAAACAAGCTTAGAAGTTTTTCCATGTTATCTGTAATAAAATGATAGGTTTCCTCTAAAAAGTAATGGGAAGGAAGGACTGACTGCTAAGGAAAATTTGAAATCATGAGAAAAGTAATTTTAACCCTTACGGTATTTTTAGCCGTAACTGCTTGCAAAACAAATCCGTTTACCGGTAAAAAAATGTTGAACTTTTATGGAAATCAACAGATTTTTCCAATGGCATTCGCCCAATATGATCAGTTCTTAACGGAAAATAAGGTGGTAACAGGAACAAAGGAATCCCAGATGATCGTCAATGTGGGACAACGGATTTCAAAAGCGGCCGAAACTTGGTTAAATGCCAATGGGTATGCCGGTTATCTTAAAGATTACAAATGGGAATACAATTTGGTCAATGACAAGACGGTGAACGCGTGGTGTATGCCAGGGGGTAAAATTGTTTTTTATACCGGTATTCTTCCTATTTGCCAGAGCGAAACCGGAGTTGCGGCGGTTATGGGCCATGAGGTTGCCCATGCCCTGGCAGACCATGGTGCGCAACGTATGAGTGCGGGCACGCTGCAACAAATAGGTGCCGTAGCGGGGAATGTGGCCATCCAAGACCCCCAGAAAAGAAACATGTTCAATCAGGCGTACGGTATTGGTTCCCAATTAGGGGTAATGCTTCCGTTTAGCAGAAGCCATGAGGTAGAAGCGGATAATATCGGCCTACACATTATGGCCATTGCAGGCTACAATCCAGATGAAGCTGCCAATCTATGGCGAAGGATGAAAGCCAATAGTGGCGGTCAAGCACCGCCAGAATTTATGAGCACACACCCATCCAACGATACTAGGATCAAAAACCTAACGGAGTGGGCGCCATTAGCAAGAGCGGAAGCGGCTAAATTTGGGGTTACTTCCTTCAAATAGGACGAGACACCATAATAAAATAAAAAAGCTGCCTTTTCTCGGGTAGCTTTTTTATTTTTAGTGCATGGCAAAAGTACATGCATTAAAAGGGTCCAAAAAATTGTTGAATGCTTGGGCATTTTATGATTGGGCAAATTCCGTCTATAGTTTGGTAATATCCTCGGCTATTTTCCCCATTTTCTATGGTGCATTGTTCAGGGTAGCTGAAATTGAAAAAGTCACGGTCTTTGGTGTTGAAATTGCAAGGGCCCCTTTAATAAGCTATACCACTTCTGCAGCATTTGTTTTTATTGCAATAGTTACACCCTTGGTTTCCGGTATTGCGGATTACCTGGGCAATAAAAAAATCTTTCTAAAATTCTTTTGTTATCTAGGGGCGGCTTCCTGCATAGGGTTGTATTGGTTCTCTTTAAAGCATATCTATTTTGGCTTGGTATGCTACTTTTTTGGTTTGGTAGGTTTTTGGGTAAGCTTTGCCATTAATAATTCCTATTTGCCGGATATTGCGTATTCGGAACAACAAGACGGCATTAGTGCAAAAGGCTTTTCCTTAGGATATATTGGTAGTGTGCTTTTATTGTTGTTCAATTTAAGTATGGTGCTGTTTCCTAGCTTTTATGGCCTAACGGATGACGTAGGTCTTCCCGCAGAAATGAAGGCCATGAAGATTTCTTTTCTTTCCGTGGGAATATGGTGGGCCATTTTTAGTCAGTACACTTTCAATAATTTACCAAAAGGATATAAACGGCAAGGGGAAAGGCGCAATGTTGTTCTAAATGGGTTTAAGGAATTAAAGAGTGTTTGGCATCAGTTGGGTAATGAAATCCGTTTAAAACGCTATTTAGTGGCCTTTTTTGTATACAGTATGGCCGTACAGACCATCATGCTGATTGCCACCTATTTCGGGGAAGAGGAAATTAACTGGGGTTCCGATGAGAAAAGGACCATCGGTCTTATTTTAAGCATTTTGATCATTCAACTAATTGCTATTGGAGGAGCTTATTTAACGGCATTCATTTCAAATAAAATCGGAAATATCAAAACATTGATAACGGTAAATCTGGTATGGGTCTTATTATGCGTGTATGCTTACTTTGTAAAAACGCCTACTGATTTTTACATAGCTGCAGGTTTGGTAGGTGTTGTGATGGGGGGTATCCAGGCCCTTTCCCGTTCCACCTATTCCAAATTCTTGCCGGATACAACGGACACGACCTCTTTCTTTAGTTTTTATGATGTTTCGGAAAAAATAGGAATCGTTATAGGAACCTTAATTTACGGGGTAATAGCACAATGGACGGGTAGTATGCGAAACAGTACGATTGTTTTAGGTATCTTTTTTCTGATAGGGGCGTTCTTATTGACCAGGGTTCCAAAATCTAAAGCGTAGTCCTCCAAAAGTTTTTTAATGAGGGATTTCTTTAAGTTGAAGAACCAATAATATGCTCTTCTAGTGACACCTGTTTTAGTTTAATTCGCTCTAGTAAGCAATTCGAAAATGCTGTGTAAGGTAATGTTTACTTGATTTTATGGATTGTTAAAACGGATGTTACAAAATTAGAGTAGATAAACGATGATTGTAACATCTTGGTCGAAAAGCTGGTTGACTCATGATGCTAATTTGCGCAATACTGTATTTTTAGCGCTTACACTAACACCCCTTGATTATGATTGCTTATTCCAGACGAAAAGGGCAAGGGCATTTTATGTCCTCTTTTTCAACTATTGTTTTAACTATATTTTCTTTTTTGTTGTTCCAAGATGTCTTCGCCCAGCAAGCGACGGTTTCAGGAGAACTCAAGCGCTACCATAAGACGACTCTGACTTGGCAAGGTCTTAACCTACCTGAGGAGGAGTCCACTTTTTTGGATTACCGCTTGAACGTGACCTTCACCTCGCCCAGTGGTAAGGTTTATGTTGTACCGGGCTATTATGCTGCCGATGGGAACGCTGCGGAGACAAGTGCCACCAGTGGGGACAAATGGCGTTGCCATTTTACGCCCTTGGAAACCGGTCGATGGAACTATAGGGCTTCCTTTAGGACCGGTGAGAACATTGCCGTTGACTTGGATGTCAATGCAGGTACGGCCTTAAACGTAATC
>CALEYA010000056.1 GCA_937926215.1 uncultured Croceitalea sp.
TTTAAGGGAATCCTTGTTCAATTTTACATAATCTTGGTTACCTGCAGCTTCCGCAGCGGCCAAGGATTTCTTTGCAGCGTCAATAGCAGCTTTGGTATCCCCTAATTTGGCATTGATCAAGGACTGCTTGCGCATGACCCAATAGGCTTTTGGGTTAGCGGCAACCGCCTTATCGATCCACTCTTTAGCTTTGTCCAAATCCTGTCCTTCGTCCAAATAATAGGAAGCGGCAGAATAGTAATCGTTCCCATTTGGACCGTTCATTACCGTTTCGATACTTTTAAGGGCTTTGGCCTTGGTAGGCACCTCAAACTTTACCCCCACGTATACCTTTTCCCAAATCATACCCAAGGTAGCGCCATTGTTATGGACATCGTCAATGGTCATGGTAAAAGTCTCTACGGGCATTTCCATAGGGAAAACTTCGGTTTTTACCGTTGCCGCTACTTTGGAAGCATCCCAATTCTGTGGGGTTCCCCAGTTTTCGGTATCGGCATAAAAAATAACTTCCCAAACGGCCTCTCCGGGTTTGGTGAAAATGGCATAAGATCCCGCTTTCACTTCTTTTCCACCAATGGTAACATCATCACCAAAAGTAATCATGGTGTTCTTATTGGCTCCTGTTCTCCACATGGCATCATAAGGCACTAAATCCCCAAAAATGGTTCTTCCGCGCATGCTTGGTCTGGAATACTCCAAGGCAACATCCGTTAACCCAACTTGTTGTGCTATTTTCTGGGTAGAACTTGGCTGTGGTGTGGTAATCTGTGCCCCAAGTGTCAAAGACAACATGGCAGCCATGGCAAATAGTATCGTTTTCTTCATTTTAAGTGTGTTTTTAATGATAAACAAAACTAGCTATTCTGTTAAACGGCAACTGTTAACGAATACTTAAATGAAGCCCTAATCCCTAAAAAACGGGGCGGTAATCAAACTGTCATCAATAAAGAAGAAGCCCAAATAATAGAGGGACTGGTTAAGTGAGGAAATATCGATCGGGCCAGAGGTAAGGTTTTCCAAAGGTGTGTAGCTTATCAGCCTTCCGCCAACATCAAAAATACCCATGGCAATAGCCTGTTCTTCTACATTAAGGCTATAAGAAAGTGCTTGGGAACCAAAAGGTTTAAAAACGATAAGGCCATCAAATTCCACAGGTTCTTCCACTGGGTTATCAGGATTGTCCGGCTCTTCCGGTTCCTCGGCATCATCCAAGGTAAAACGAAAAAGACGGGATGGGGAATCAATAACCGGCGGATTGCTAAAGGCTTCGGAAGTAGCAAAAAATTCACCCGTTGGGGTTTGTGTTAATGCTTCCACCTGGGCAAAACCAATGGTTAAATCGTTCTTGGTCAAAGCACCATCAAGTATGGCCGTATTGTCCACGCCATCAAAGCTTGCAAAAAACGGAATCAAGATATTGGAGTAACCTACCACATGCAAGGTACCTGTTCCACTATCAAAAGACGCGCCCGTTACCAAACCGTCAATCTGGTTAAAACCTGCACGTTCCGCCAAAAAAGTCCCGGGAAACTTGGGTATCCTATAGGCCACGGTACCCATTTGTTGCCATTGCTTGGTCAAAACGATAAGGTCATTACCTAAAGAAAACAGCGCCTCTGCATCAAAATCGCTATTGGGGGTGGTGGTAAAATCGGTTTGATCTTCATACATAAAATTGATGCGTTCCGCATTTACGCTATCCGCGGTATCATAATCGGCTTTAGCAATTCGGAGAATGTTCAAGTCCCCCCGATCCCCATTATTGTTCCCAATATCACCAATGTAAATAAAATCCTCATCTTGGGTAATATCTTCCCAATCCGTATTTACAACGCCAAGTACGGTCACGGTACGCACAATTTCAAGGGTCTCCGCATCAAACTCGTACAAAACGGGATCATTTCCAGAATCGTTATGCGTAATCAACCTGTTGTTGTAATAAATAAGTCCCGAGGTTTCGGTAAGCTCCATGGGCAGTTGGCCAATAGTTTCAATATCGGTCTGCGAAGCCATCACAAGGCTACTTAAGAACGCCAAAAAAGACAGAAGGTACTTCAATATAAATTCCTTTAAAATAGACTGTTTCTGGTCAAAGTATTCCGCAACTAAACGCACGGCTACCCTATTTATAACGTAAAAATAGGGAACTTAGTAAAAGTAACTGAATCCAAGCGATGGATCGCCTATTTTATGGGTGGGACGCAATTTTGGTAAGAGGAACGCAAACTGATTTTAATTTTGTTTAACTTTTTATATTTTTAATCAAACAAAATTGCTTCTATCTTTGAAAAAAAACTTGATGAAGCTATATCAACTCCGTGCCAAGCAAGGATTGACGATGACCAAGCAAGAGGCTTGGGATTTTCTATCGGACCCTAAAAATCTAAAGACCATTACGCCGGAACATATGGGTTTTCATATTCTTTCCGGTGGGGAGCGTAAGATGTTTCCCGGACAGATCATCCAGTATAAAGTGAGTCCTTTTCCGGGTTTTACCACCAAATGGGTCACGGAAATCACACATGTTAAAGAGGGTGAGTATTTTGTTGACGAACAACGTTTTGGGCCTTACGCCCTGTGGCACCACAAACATTTTATTAGTGAGGTACCCGGTGGGGTGGTTATGGAGGATGTCATCGACTATAAAATTCCCATGGGTATTTTGGGGCAACTGGCACATCCCATTTTGGTCAAAGGCCAGCTTAAAACAATATTCGCTCACCGAGAAAGTACGTTGGACAAACTCTTTGGTGCCCTAGATGGATTCCAAAACAGCTTAGAACTAAAATCAATATAATGTCAAAAAATATTTTACTGATCGGGGGTTCCCACGGCATCGGTTTTGAAATGGCAAAGGCCCTGTATTCCGATCATACCGTTTATATTGCCTCAAGGACCAATGAAGAATTGTACAATCTGGACGTCAATTACATTTCTTTCGATGCTACTACGGACACCTTGGACGAAGCACAGCTGCCGGATGTTATCCACGGTTTTGCCTATTGCCCCGGGAGTATCAACCTAAAACCTTTAAAAATGCTCTCACTTGATGTCTTTAAGGAAGAAATGGAACTCAATTTCTTTGCTTTGGTCAATGTGGTAAAAACCATTATGCCAAGAATGGCGGAGGGTGCCAGCATGGTCTTTTTCAGTACCGTAGCAGTAAGTACGGGTATGCCTTTCCATACCAGTGTTGCTGCTGCCAAGGGGGCCATTGAAGGTTTTGCAAAATCGTTGGCGGCCGAATACGCCCCAAAATTGCGTGTAAATTGTATTGCGCCTTCCCTAGTGGACACGTCCTTGGCCGGAAGGTTGTTGAACAACGATAAAAAACGGGAGCTCATGTCCCAGCGGCATCCACTAAAAAGGGTAGGAATTTCCGAAGATATCGCTAATCTGGCCGTTTTTCTCCTCAGTGATAAAAGTACATGGGTCACCGGACAGGTATTGGGCGTGGATGGCGGAATCTCAACCTTGAACGTAAACTAAATGCCTGCAAAAATCACTATTTTTTGGTTTAGAAGGGATTTAAGATTAGAGGACAATGTGGGGCTTTATCAGGCCCTAAGCAGTGGTTTTCCCGTGCTTCCCCTCTTTATTTTTGATCCTGAAATTCTGGATAAACTCCCAGAAGATGATGCCCGAGTGAGCTTTATCTACCAGCAGCTGCAATCCATGCGAGAGCAACTCCAAGAAAAAACAGGGAGTTCCCTTGCGCTATATCATGCCCGACCGAAAGACATATTCGCCAAACTTTTGGAAACCTATGCCATACAACACGTATTTACCAATCATGATTACGAACCCTACGCAAAGGAAAGGGATGCTGACATTTCAAAGGTATTGGCAAAACAGAACATCGGTTTCAAAACGTTTAAGGACCAGGTGATTTTTGAGAAGGACGAAGTAGTCAAGGACGATGGGAAACCTTATGTAGTCTATACACCCTTTAAAAACAAGTGGAAGGAACGGTTTAATCCCGCTACGGATTTGGTGGATTACCAACTGGACTTTTCCGGTTTCTTGAAGGATGCGGCACTACCTAATATCACTTTGGGCGAAATGGGCTTTCAGGAAGCTTCCATACAAGTACCTGAATATATAGTGACCAAGGACCTTATTGAAAATTATGAAGCGACACGAAATTTTCCGGCCAAAAGGAACGGGACTTCCAGATTAGGCCCGCATTTACGCTTTGGTACGGTTTCCATTCGGCAGATGGTCAAAAAAGCGATTCAAGAAGAAAATGAGGTATTTTGGAACGAATTGATCTGGCGCGAATTTTTTATGCAGATTCTTTGGCATTTTCCCCATACGGTAAACCATGCCTTTAAACCAAAATATGATCGGATACAATGGCGGAATAATCCTGATGAATTTGAGAAATGGAAAAAAGGCGAAACGGGCTATGCGCTTGTTGATGCCGGCATGCGGGAATTGAACCAAACGGGATTCATGCACAATAGGGTACGTATGCTGGTGGCCAGTTTTTTATGCAAACACTTGTTGATCGATTGGCGCTGGGGGGAAGCTTATTTTGCCGAAAAGCTGTTGGATTTTGAATTGGCCAGTAATGTGGGCAATTGGCAATGGGCGGCGGGCAGCGGTGTGGATGCCGCACCCTACTTCAGGATTTTTAATCCCATGACCCAAATAGACAAGTTTGACAAGCAAAAGGCATACATCAACACATGGGTGCCAGACCTCCAAGAGCTCACCTATCCCCCTAAAATGGTTGACCATAAAATGGCTAGGGAGCGTTGTTTACTAACGTATAAGGAAGCGGTTTCCTAATAGCGGTAGTTTGGTTAAAGCGCGATTAGAAGCCTCAGGACAATGGCCTTAGTTAATGCAATTGCCGCCCAACAAAAAAAGTGGTTAGTGACCCAATCCTAAGGTTTAGAAATGGAACAACTTTCAGTATCTTTAGGGGATTTCAAAATTGAACCAAAAATGAAAAACTACACGGCACTTTTGCTCATGCTATTGATCGTATCATCGGCAACGGCACAAAAAATCAACTCCAACAAAAAAACGGTGATCGCTTCCGTTGAAAAGCACAAACAAGCCTTAATACAGATTAGTGATTCTATCTGGGGTTTGGCTGAAACGGCATTCAATGAAAGTCAATCCGCAGAACTGTTAGCGGCCTATGCGGAGAAAAATGGCTTAAAAGTAACCCGGGGCGTGGCAGAGATACCTACGGCATTCACGGCTACTTATGGCTCCGGAAGCCCCGTCATCAGTATTCTTGGAGAGTTTGATGCCTTACCGGGGATTTCCCAAAAAGCGAGTCCGGTCAAAGAACCATTGGAACCTGGAGCAGCAGGCCATGGCTGCGGGCACAATATGTTCGGAACGGCAAGTTTGGGTTCTGCCATCGCCATAAAAGAACTCATTGCCGCTGGAAAGCTAAAGGGTACGGTGAAGTTTTTAGGAACTCCTGCGGAAGAAAAATACTTTGCCAAGGTTTGGATGGTCAAAGCAGGACTTTGGGACGATGTGGATGTTAATATAAGCTGGCACCCGGGCGCCAATATTGAGGCCGATGTGCAAAGCGGACTTTCCCTCATCGATTTTATCGTGGAGTTTTACGGCCAAACGGCCCATGCCTCCGCAGACCCATGGAACGGACGTAGTGCTTCCGATGCCTTGGAAATCTATACTACGGGCATCAATTACTATCGGGAACATATTTTGCCTAGCTCCAGAATCCACTACCACATACAAGACGGGGGTCAGGTGGTCAACGTAGTTCCAGATTATGCCAAACTTTGGGTGCGGGTACGTGACCCAAAACGTAAAATAATGCTCCCCACCTATGAGCGTGTGAAGGCTATGGCAGAAGGTGCGGCCATTATGGCGGACGTAGACTATAAAATCTCCCTGGTTTCTGGTATTTACGAAACCTTGGTCAATCGTGAAGGGGGTAAGATCATGCAAAAGAATTTAGAGCTTTTGGGACCTATAAGTTATACTTCGGAAGAGACCCAATTTGGAAAGGCCATCCAAAAAGCAACGGGCAAGCCAGAAGTGGGCATGGACAGTAAAATACACCCCTTAAGGGAAACCTTGGAAACCCCGGGAGGGGGCTCTACGGATGTGGGCGATGTTAGTTGGAACGTGCCCAACATCAACCTTAGTGCTACGGTAGCGCCAAAGGACACCCCGTGGCATTCCTGGGCCGTAGTAGCCTGTGGCGGTATGAGTATTGGCCATAAAGGAATGGTGTACGCCTCCAAAGCAATGGCCATGACCATGGTAGACCTTTTTGAAAACCAAAAACTTATCGATAAGGTTACCGAAGAGTTCAATACCCGAAAAGGGGATGAAGTATACAAACCTATGATTGACGGACCCCCACCAATTGGGGATAATTAAAGTAAACGACCTCTGGGCAAGCCCACGAGGCATTTGCAAGAAACAAGATTTTAATTTTAAGGCAAGCTTGGGGCAGTATACCCTTTGGGGGTGCCAATAAAAAAGTGCTATGTTTGGATTGTTTAAAAAGAAAACGGAAGTAGAAAAATTACAGGAAAAGTATGAGAAGCTTATGAAAGAGGCTTTTGACCTTTCCAAAATCAATAGAAGTGAAAGTGATAGTAAGTATGCAGCAGCGGATGACATTCAAAAACAGATTGACAAGCTTACCCCCTAAACGGTTTACCGTTCTTTGTTTTTGTACACTATTTTGGGCTTCCCAACTTGTAGCCCAAGGGCAACTCAAAAATTTTGAGCCTTTTATAGGAAAAACATGGGTGGCTTCCGGGCAATGGGGTGACGGTTCCAAATTCAAACAGGAAATCACGTTTTCCTATGATTTGGACAGCACCTTGGTGCTTACCAAATCCAAAGGGTTTACCAATAAGGAGCAAACAACCTATGGGGATCGAAACCATGGCATCCGAAAGTTTGATGCGGAAACCAACACCCTTAAATTTTGGGAGTTCGATGTATTTGGGGGTGTTACCCAAGGAGAAGTAGTCTTCCAAGGAAAAAACCTCTACTACCGGTATGATTATGAAGGTACAACGGTGACTGATGCCTGGTTGTATGCAGATGCCAAAACGTATAATTTTAAGGTAGGTAAGTATACCGATGGGGTATGGGAACAAACCTATTTGGACACGCAATTCATCTCCGAAGAAGAGGGTTTCAACTATGACTTTGACCATCAATCCCTTGTAGTGACCAATTTGATGGCCACGGGCGATTTTTATCGGGATGTCCTAAAATTAAAGGAAATTGATCATCCAGAGAAGGCTCCGGGATTCCGATGGTTTCAAGTAAAGGGAAATTCCCAATTGCACCTGATCAAAAAGGATGTCATCGAATTTAAAAAGGATAAAAGCATCCATTTATGTCTCTCCACCCAAAATTTGGAAGGCATGATAGAACACCTGATCGCAAATTCTATTGATTTTTACGATTGGCCCGGCAATAAAGGTTCCGTCACCGATAGAAGCGATGGTGTTAAACAAATTTACGTGCAAGACCCTGATGGGTACTGGGTAGAAATCAATACGGCGAAGCATTAGGCGTTGGTCAGTAGATGGTAGATGGTAGACAGTAGAAGTTGGATGCTGAGAAACTAGAACTAGGAGACAAGAAACAAGAGCTATTTCTGAAACCTAATCTTGATTCTTAAACCTTTGTGTTTGAATTTGAAACTTGTATTTGAACTTGAATCGGATGCTGAATGCTAAGAAACTAGAACTAGGAGACAAGAAACAAGAGCTATTTCTGAAGCCCAATCTTGATTCTTAAACCTTTGTATTGGAATTTGAAACTTGTATTTGAACTTGAATCGGATGCTGAATGCTGAGAAACTAGAACTAGGAGACAAGAAACAAGAGCTATTTTGAGGTCTAATCTTAAAATTTGCAGTTTTTTTTGAACTTGAATCTTGTCTCTTGATTCTCGTCTCCTGACTATTAACCCTTAACTCTTAAAATCAAACAATGAATAGTGCAGTAATACAAACCTTTCCATTGGGATTCCCATGGCAAACCCAAGACCCCTTTTTATTCTGTGTATATCACTTAGATCACTACCCTAAAGGGAACAAGGAAATGGGCCCGGACCCTAAATTGTTGGAAGGTAGAAATATAGGAAACGATTTCACTATTAAAGATGGCTGGCGCATGTATCACGGTTCCACAATTCCCGGATTTCCGTACCATCCGCACCGTGGTTTTGAAACCATCACCATTGTCAATAAAGGCTACTGCGACCATTCCGATTCTTTGGGTGCCGCAGGGCGTTTTGGGGAGGGTGATGTGCAGTGGATGACCGCGGGCAGTGGCGTACAGCATTCCGAAATGTTTCCTTTGTTAAAAGAGGATGAAGAGAATCCGTTGGAACTTTTTCAGATATGGCTCAATCTCCCTAAGGCAAATAAATTTGTGGACCCTCATTTTAAGATGCTATGGCACGAGGATATTCCGGTAATCGAGGAAGAAAACGCCCGTATCAAAGTAATTGCGGGTACATTTAAGGGTACTAAAGCGGCCAATCCCGCGCCAAACTCTTGGGCCGCGAATATAGACCATGAGGTAGCCATTTGGAATATCCATGTAGAAGCAAATTCAGAGTTTACGCTACCCAAAACGACTACCGAAGTTTCTAGGACCTTATATTTTTATGAAGGGGACAGCATCCAATTTGGGGACCAAAAAGTGTCACCCAATTTTGGGATTGTTCTAAATTCCTTGGAAGAGGCGACTTTTAGTACAGGTGATAAAAAAGGCCATTTTTTATTGTTGCAAGGTGAACCCATTGCAGAACCTGTTGCTAAATACGGCCCGTTTGTTATGAATACCGATGCCGAAATCCAACAAGCCATGGATGAATACCGCTTAACGCAATTTGGGGGATGGCCATGGCCTTATCCCGATAATGTGCACGATAAGGACAAAGGCCGTTTTGCAAAATATCCCGATGGAACAGTGGTAGAAAAATAGTCCGTTCCGCGGTTAAGGCAGCGCAATATTGCCTATCTTCATAAGTAAACAAACAAAAAACCGAACTATGAAAGTCAACGCCTATGCTGCCCACGGGCCTAAAGCGGAGCTTACCCCCTACACTTACGATTTGGAAGAGCCCAACCCGGAAGAGGTCATCATTAAGGTGGCCTACTGCGGTATTTGCCATTCCGATTTAAGCATGATCAATAATGATTGGGGCATGAGCCAATACCCTTTAGTGCCAGGGCATGAAATTGTTGGTGAAATTGTGGCAAAAGGTAGTGCTGTTAAAAATGTGACCCTTGGCGATAACGTAGGACTCGGTTGGTTTTCGGCATCTTGTATGAGTTGTCAACAGTGTATGGATGGTTCCCATCATCTATGTGCGCAGAACGAAGCTACCATCGTAGGAAGACATGGTGGTTTTGCAGACTACGTCAAAGGACATTGGTCTTGGGCCATTCCTCTTCCTAAAGACATTGACCTGAGCAAGGCAGGACCGCTGCTTTGCGGTGGAATAACGGTTTTTAATCCTATCATTTTAGCGGGTGTGCGACCTACGGATACCGTTGGTGTGATTGGTATAGGGGGATTAGGCCATATGGCGCTTAAATTTTTAAAACATTGGGGTTGTGAGGTAATAGCCTTTAGTTCCAATCCCGATAAAGAAAAACAAATACTGGAAATGGGTGCCCATAAGGTCATTAACTCCAAGTCCCCCGAGGAGTTGGGGGGCATTAAGGGAAAACTCAATTTTATACTCAATACCACCAACGTAAGCTTGGATTGGAATTCCTATTTAGGGACATTGGCCCCCAAAGGAAGGTTCCATACCGTAGGTGCCGTTCTAGAACCCATGGCCATACCCGCATTTAGTATTATTGGTGGTGAAAAATCGGTTGGGGGCAGTCCACTGGGCAGTCCCGCACTTACAAAAACCATGCTGGATTTTTGTGTAAGACACAATATTTATCCAACGGTAGAAGAATTTCCCATGGAAGAGGTTGCCAAAGCAATTGCCCACTTAGAGAGAGGAAAGGCTAGGTTTCGGATTGTTCTTAAGGCCGATTAAAAGACACTGTATTCCATGGAACAACGACTGACCATAATTACCCTAGGTGTTAAAAATGTACGTTTGGCTACTCATTTTTACGAGACCACTTTTGGCTGGAAAAAGTCAAAATTCAGCAACGAGCACATCACTTTTTTTATACTTAACGGCATACAGCTTGCCCTATACAAGGGGGATGACTTAGCAAAAGATGCCGAGGTACCCGCTAAAGGCTCCGGTTTTAAAAGCTTTACGTTGTCCCATAATGCTAGATCTGTTGAAGCGGTGGACAAGCTTTTTGATCGGTTGGAAAAAAATGGAGCGACCATAGTAAAACCCCCTAGACATGTAGATTGGGGCGGTTATAGTGGTTATATAACCGATTTGGACGAGAATTTATGGGAAATTGCCTTTAATCCGTATTTGGAACTGGATAAGGATGGGAACACATCCGCAACGTAAAGGATATCATATGAATCTAAACCAAATCGCAATCGGCAATTCCTTTTACTAAATTTCGCCAATTAAAGACTATAAATGAACCTAAAGGTTAAAAAACGGGGCTGGATAAAAGTTTCCGAGCTAAAAACCGACAAGTTATTGGCGCTGTTCCGCACTTGGGAATCTATGTCAAGCAAGTTGGTTGCCTTAACCTCATATTCCCATTTGGCGTCCTTATCTTTTCTATAGGAAAGTGTCGCGTCCCAATTTTGAAACGATTGGGATTCCCCATTTCCCAAATTCTGGTTTGTAAACGCGTAATTCGTTTTAAAAGTTACCGATTTCCAGATGTACGCATCAAAATCAATAGAAGGGGAATTAATGATAAACTTGGTTTTTCTTCCCCCTTGGTCATTGTTGACCACACTGTAGCGGTATCGTAAACTTATGTTGGGTGCAATCTTGAAATTGGTGCGCAATCCAGGGGTATAGGTCTGTGTAAATCCCTCGTTTAAAGACTGTTGCCCCTGTACAAACTGATTAATTTTACTATAGTTGAAACTGGTGTTCAAGGTGGCCCTAAGTTTACCAAAAGTTCGTTGTACCCTCCCAAATACATTGAGATTCTCATCAGCAAAACTAGAATTAAAAAAAGTACTTGTCCTGATGACATTATCAAAATTGGTCAAGCTGCGAATCTGGTCCACGTTGTTCGAATATGCCGCTCTAGCGAATACGTTGGTGTAGTTAAAAAGATTAAAACTGCTGTAAAATAAACTTAAATTATGGGATAGGGCGTTTTGTAAATCCGGTTCCCCAAACTGGATATTATTAAAATTGTTCAATACCAATCCTTGGGCCAATCTGGTTACATCCGTAAATTGGTTCCTCAAATCATATCGAAAGGTTAACGATTCACTTTTTTTGAATTGGATACGGGTTTCAAAATCCGGCAAAAATCGAAAAAAATTATCTTCAAAAGTTTCCCCAAATTGGATATTCTTGTTTCCATATGCATGTACCGAAAACCCCGGTGTAATCGTAAACTTACCGGTTTTTACGCGATAATGCACGCCAAGATATATATCACCAAAATTGTATTCCGTATCGTTGTTGGCGAGTCCGTTGTTGATGATCGGAATAATATTGGACGATGTTCCGTCTTCTAAAAATTGAAAAATATTGGAATTGAATTCTTGCCTACTCAAGATGGTACCCAAGGTAAAATTGATATTACTCTTCGCATTCAAAATATTAAAGTAATCCAATTTTGCATTCAGTTGGTTCGATTTGATTCGTCTATCCTGTCCCAAATCATAAATCACTTGGGAATTGTCCAAGCCTAAGGCCGCCGCCGTGGAATCAAAAGCATCGGAACCGTCTGGGTCGTTGGTTAGAACGGCATTGTAAAAAGGGTCTTCATTTTTTATGAGGTGCTGCGCTTCCAAAGCAAAAATATGATCCTCGCCAAGGGTATAGTAATAATTAAGATTTTGGTTGATGCTAAACGGTGTTACCTCATCAATCTGGTTCGTACTACCGATTACTGATGAGAACGCGTTCTGCTCCTGGCGATCATTGGACAAACGGGCCAAAACATCGTAATCCAACTGGTTATTGAGGTTAGGCTGATAAGAAGCGCTAAGTTTTAAAAGGCCTTGGTTGGACCGCTCGCTGCTGGACTGATCCGTATTCTCATCCGGAATATCCAATAGAGGGTCCGTATATTGAATAAAACTAGTCTGTCTAGATAAAATACGGCTGCTGTTATAAATTAAAAAACCACTAAGGTCTAAGGCATTGTTTGGGGAATAACTAAAATTACCCGACGCCAACTGACTCTCTATTTCTAAGGCATCATCTTGATTTGTCAAAAAATTTAGGCTGTTATCACCTAAATTAATATCCGTACCACTATTTCTGCTCGGGGACCTAAAACCACCCCCAAAGTTTCTAATATCCCTTCGTGTCAAGGCTACATCGCCCGTATTGTTTACGTCTCCAATAAAATTAAGCGTGTATTTAGGACTATAATAAAAAAGTTTGGGTTGCACTAGATATAGGGCATTATCCGGAGATACCCCGGCACCTAGGGTAACATCACCAAACCAAAAATTCTCCTTCCCTTTTTTAAGTTTTATGTTAAGGGCAACGTTATCTTGATTATTGGTTACTCCCCGCAATTGTCCAACCTCCGAATAATTACGGAGTACTTGTATTTTATCAACTGCTTTTGAAGGGATATTTTTTGTAGCCAATTTGGTATCACCGTCAAAAAAATCCTTCCCATCCACCATCAGCTTATTAACCACTTTCCCCTCTACTTCTATTTGCCCGTCCTCATTGATTTCTACACCCGGTAACTTTTCCAGGACATCCTCCAATTTACGCTCCGAACCATTCTTAAAGGAATCCGCATTGTAGACCACCGTATCCCCTTTGATGGTAATAGGCATTTCATAAATCAATTCCACTTCATCCAAAGCGTTTTCTGGGGTCAATACATATTCTTTTAGAATATCCTTATCCTTTGTTTTTAAGATTTCAGTGTAGGTTTTCATGCCTACGTAACTAATTTGTAATTCGTAAGTGGAATTTTTACCTAAATCCAGTTTAAACGTTCCTTTATCCGTAGTAATACCAAAAGATTCCAAGGCCGATGTCTCTTGGTTAATAGCAATAACGTTGGCTAATTCCAATGCTTGATCTAAACTATCCCGTACTGTGCCCTTAAGGGTAATTTGTGCGTTGGCAAAGCACACTATAAATAAGAGGAATAAACAAGAAGTATATTTCATGTGCGCTCGGTACGGTTCATTTATAGGTAAGCCCAGCAAATAGTTAGCTAGCTATCTGCTTCGTCTCCTTCCCCTATTGTCACGCATTTCCTTCATTTTTCCGGCAATTGTAGTTTGATAGTCCGCTTTGGTAATTTCCTTTCCTTTTTTAGGGGCTTCTATGTTTAGTTTAGCCTTTGGGTTCATTACGATTTTGGTGCATAACATGGTAGTATTTCCTGCGCTGACCTCCAGGATAAGCCCAGGAAGTCCCCAATACTCGCCAGGACCATGCGAAACTGGAATCTGTGGTGTATACCATGCTTCTATTTGTGTCATTTGTACTTCCGGCGTTATAGCGGTCGTTACCGTGCTGTCTTTTTTCTGCTGGTTAGCTTCCCTTAGCCTACCCCAAGAAAAGTCATACCAAGCCAGTTCATTGGTTGGAACCAAAGCAGTTGCCTTAAAGCATGAATACTGACCGATTTTTTTAGATTCCTTCCCCATTTTCCATTCAATAGTCTGTAGTTCATCTTTTACTAAGAATTGTTTGCCATAGAACTCCTGTTGCTGCACCAAAGCATTTGCTTTAACATTCTTATACTGCTCCCCCCTTGCAAAATTCTTGCCCCAAGAGTCTGTAGCACCAGACATGGCATCTAACTTATCCTCCTCATTGAATAACGATTCCTCCTTATTAAAATTAAGCACATATGTTTTTTCCAATCTATTCTTTAGCCGCGCCATCATTTGTTTCTTCTGCGCCTCACTCATCCGTTTTCCCCAATTGCCAAAATCCGTAGTAGATTTAGAGGCATAAAATGCTTGACCCTGAAACTCTTGAGGTGCTGGTTTATAGGATACTAAGAAAACGGCGGATAATAGACAGATTTTAAACAATAGGGTTCTCATGGTAGACAATTTAATGTTTAACGAATTTATACAATCATTAAACAATTAGGGTTGAATTATTAAAACATTAACAAAAGGCATATTTGGTTTCCTAAAGAATTCTTGGGGTTAGGACTATCCACTTGTCAATTGGTTTAATTTTGTTCTTAAATTCACCTAAGATGAACTTAAACCAAATTACGGTGCCGTCCGCAGACCTTTCAAAAGCAATTCCTTTCTATCAAAAACTGGGATTGAAATTGATTGTAGACGCGCAACCCCATTATGCGAGGTTCGTGTGCCCAGATGGAAATGCCACTTTTTCCCTTCATCGCGTAACGGAACTTCCTAATGGAGAAGGGGTCTATGTTTATTTTGAGTGCGAGGATTTGGACGACTATGTCCTTACCCTAAAAGAAAAAGGCATTGTATTTGACCATGATCCCAAAGACCAGAGCTGGTTATGGCGAGAAGCCCGTGTAAAGGATTTGGACAGCAATCAATTGATTTTATATTATGCTGGTGAGAATAGGTGCAATCCGCCATGGCGAATAGCATCGGACTAAAAGGTCCAGTGTATTAGTTCTTTTGTTTAATCTTTGTTTAAGTGTGATTAGCAAAACCACAGTTTCCAAAATTACAAACACAATAAAAATGAGGATTCTGAACTTATTCCCTCATTTTTAAGACCTTAAACAAAATTTAATCTATCTTTAGATACCTAACATTAATACAGAATTTTATTATGCATTCGCTTGTTTACCGATCGGTGGCAGATGAATCTTTTGTTTTACCGGACATCTATAGCATGCTAAGCCATGCACGGGATTTTAACGCTAAAAATGGCATCACGGGCTGCCTACTCTATCACAACACTAAATTTCTTCAATTACTGGAAGGCGAAGAAAAAAAAATTAAGGCCTTGTTTCAAAAAATATCCAAGGATAACAGGCATCATCACATAGAGGTCATAGAAAAACGCGTCCTGGACGGACGTATGTTTAATAACTGGAGCATGGCTTTTCATGATTATGGCCAAAACGGTCAGTCCGCTTTCGTAAAAATGGGACAAATAGATTCTTTTTTAAACGCTTCCAACGCATTCCATCAGAAAAACCCTTTAGTGCTTTCTTTTTTCTCGCAGGTAAAGGAAATTCTATTTTCCAACTAGTGGATTTGTCTACGGTCCTCCCTCTAGTTTTTGATACGGGTACCTTTGTATTAATTTGGATGGTACAGCTCCTTATATATCCTAGTTTTAGACATTATGATCCATCGACACTTAAAAAATGGCATCCTACCTATAGCAAAAGGATTGCTTTGATAGTCATCCCGTTAATGGTAGGCCAGTTGGCTTATGGGATGTATAATGTTTTTTACCTGGGGTCTCCCTTGGTTTGGTTAAAGCTTTTATTGGTCATAAGCGTTTGGATAGTGACGTTTGCCATTTTTGTTCCCTTGCATAATGCCGTAGAAAAAACCAATGACGGAAATATGGAATCCTTGACTTTAAAATTGGTACAAAAAAATTGGTCCAGAACACTGCTCTGGACCATTATTTTTCTGTTAGGGATGTTACAAGCTTTTATACCCGATCTATCTTAGCCCCTATGGCCCGTAAACGTTCATCGATATTTTCATACCCGCGATCAATCTGTTCTATATTATGAATGGTTGACGTTCCCTTTGCGGAGAGTGCCGCAATCAATAAGGAAACCCCTGCCCTAATATCTGGTGAGGTCATTGTAGTGGCCTTTAAGGTAGACTGAAAGTTATGCCCTATTACCGTAGCCCTATGGGGGTCACAGAGAATTATCTTAGCACCCATGTCCAGTAATTTGTCTACAAAGAACAAACGACTTTCGAACATTTTTTGATGGATGACCACTTCGCCTTTTGCCTGTATGGCAACGACCAATAAGATACTTAAAAGGTCTGGGGTGAGTCCTGGCCATGGGGCATCCGCAATGGTCAATATAGACCCATCGATATAATTCTGCACCTCATATCCATCCTTATGCTGGGGAATGTAAATATCATCTCCCCTACGCTCTAATTGGATTCCCAATTTTTGAAAGGCATTGGGTATCTGGCCCAAGTCGTCCCAACTTACATTTTTGATGGTCAGTTCACTCTTGGTCATTGCGGCAAGTCCTATCCAGCTACCTATCTCTATCATATCCGGTAACATGGTATGCTCTGTGCCACCAAGACTATCTACCCCTTCAATATGCAATAGATTGGAACCAATACCGGTAATTTTAGCCCCCATGCGCACCAACATCTTGCACAATTGCTGCAAATAAGGCTCACAGGCAGCGTTATAAATAGTGGTTTTTCCTTCTGCCAAAACAGCGGCCATGACAATATTTGCCGTTCCGGTGACGGAAGCCTCGTCCAACAACATATAGGTGCCGGTCAACTTTTCGGCCTCAACACCATAAAAATATTCTTCTTTGTTGTACCTAAATTTTGCCCCAAGCTTGATAAAACCTTCAAAGTGGGTATCCAAACGTCTCCGGCCAATTTTATCACCTCCCGGTTTAGGAATATAGCCTTTACCAAAACGGGCCAACAACGGACCTACTAGCATAATCGAACCCCTAAGGCCACGCCCATCTTGCTTAAATTGGTCGGATTGCAAGTAATCCAAATTGATATCATCTGCTTTAAAGGTATAGGAACCCCTGCCCTTCTTCTGGATTTTTACACCAAAATCCTCCAACAAAGCAATAAGTTTATTGACATCTACAATGTCTGGAATGTTGTGTATAGCGACCTTTTCTGACGTTAACAAAACCGCACAGAGAATTTGCAAAGCTTCATTCTTTGCGCCTTGTGGGGTAATTTCACCTTTTAGTTGATGTCCGCCCTCAATTCTAAATGTTCCCATGTAATTCTTTAAAAATACGTGCTAGTATCTTTTTTTGTTCCTGTTGTTGTTATTGCGCTGGTGCCCCTTTTTGTTATTGTTGCTATTGCTGTTGTTGCTCCTATTGGTTTTTTGGATCCTATTCTTTAAGAATTGGTTACTTTCCGTTAGGCTTTCACCACTTTCCGCCAAATTTATTTGACCGTCGCTAAGCTCCATTAAGTGGTTAAAAATAGCACTGTCCTCCACGGTATCCTTATTCCAATTAAGGTAGCACTTTTTCATATGGTTGGCAATGGCATACTCCAAAGCATCCCGCAAATCGCCTTTTTCCCATTTAACGGCAACATCGACCATTCGCTTGATGTTGTTCCCGTAGAATCTATATTTTGGGTGGTTTTGAGGATACTCCAACGGCTCAGGGCGTTGTTGTAGCACTTCTTTGGAAGTGATGGGAAAGGGAGAGTCAACATCCAATTTAAAATCGGACATAATGAACAATTGATCCCAAAGTTTATGCTGAAAATCCGGCACGTCCCTTAAATGGGGTTGCAAGTTCCCCATGACACTTATGATGGCCTGGGCCACCTTGTTACGCTCTTCTTTGTCTTCTATGGAAACCGCATGATCCACCATTTTTTGGAAGTGTCTCCCGTATTCCGGGATAATCAAATGCGAGCGCTCTGTATTATATTCTAGGTTTTCTACTAAATTCAAACTGGAAAGTTTATGATTATTACTAACAGGAAGTCGTTGTATTAACGGCTGCAAAATAAGAAAATTATACCATTTCTGCGTGTTTATAAGGAAATTACTCCCTCAATATGGGAGACATCCTTATACTTTTGGATTACGGCATCGGGGTTTTTCATCTGCAGGGTTATGGAAACGCTGGTATAGGTCCCTTTTTTGGACTGTTTGGATGCTATGACGGCACCGGGCATATCAAATATGTTTCTGATTTCTTCAATCTTTGTGGTATCTGTAGGCACAATGAATTTATAGAGGTAATTGGAAGGCCATGTACCTTGCTCTAACTGTTCCTTAAGCCTTGCATAAAATTCTTCTGGACTTTGGTCTGCCATGCCTAATTCTTTTTACAAATATACCGCTACAAAATTCAATTTTTTTGCCTTGGGCCTATTTCATTTCTTTGCAATCTAAAGCATAAGGTATTGCGCTGTATTAAAATTGCACTTACGGGAGCACCTGGCACGGGAAAAACGGCCGTTATCAATGAATTGGAAGCCAAAGGGTTCGTTTGTTTCCATGAGGTGATACGCAGCATGACTGCCAAAGAAAAACAACAGGACAACAACAAGGAAGTAGTCAGTAACCCCTTGCTCTTTGCGGACGACCCCAAAAAGTTCAACCAAAGTTTGATTGAAGCAAGGACCGCTCATTTTTTAAAGTCCGATGCCATTACGGAATCCTTTTGCTTTTTTGACCGGGGTATCCCGGATGTCCTGGCTTACATGGATTATTTTGACCAATCGTATCCTGAGGATTTTACAAAAAAGGCCCTTGCGCATCCGTATGACCACATCTTTATCATGCCACCATGGGAAGCCATTTACGTGTGTGACAATGAACGTTTGGAAACCTTTGCCCAAGCAGGGGAACTCCATCAGCATTTAATGGAAACCTATGTGTCTTTGGGGTACACCCCGGTTATAGTCCCAAAGACCACCGTTGAAAAACGCATTACCTTTATATTGGATTATATAAAAAGAGGCTAGTGCAACAAGGACCAAGAGAAATTTTACGATCATATTGGGGTCATTCAGCCTTTAGGGGGTCGCAAGAAAAAATAATAACCGCGGTGCTTAACGGAAAGGATGTCCTTGCCTTGTTACCTACCGGCGGCGGAAAATCCGTCTGTTATCAGGTACCTGCAATGGTCCAGGATGGTATTTGCGTTGTGGTATCGCCATTGGTGGCCCTTATCCAAAATCAGGTGGACGATCTTAAAAAAAAGGGGATAAAGGCCATAGCACTTACCGGTGGGATTCCCTTTGAGGAACTTAATGCGCTATTGGACAATTGCATTTACGGCAACTACAAGTTTTTGTACCTGTCCCCGGAACGTTTACAGCAAAGCTTGGTGCGGGAACGTTTGGAGCAAATGAAGGTTAGCCTAGTGGCCATTGATGAGGCGCACTGCATATCGCAATGGGGACATGATTTTAGGCCCGCTTATCTATCCTGCGCCACCATTAGGGAATTACAACCGGAAGCCCCAATACTGGCACTTACGGCAACGGCAACGGCCCAAGTGTCCCAGGATATTATGGAAAACCTACGGTTTGAAACGCCCTTTGTAGTTAAAGACTCTTACCAACGGCCCAATATTTCCTTTTATGTACGGCATACCGAAGACAAACTGTATCATCTTAAGAAAATCTTGAAATCCCCAAATTCTTGTGGCATCGTGTATGTTAGGACCCGTAAAAAAACTACGGAATTGTCCAATTACCTTAGTAACTTGGGTATCAGTGCGAAAAACTATCATGGGGGATTGACAAAGAGTGAAAAAAAAGAACGGTTGGACCAATGGCTCAACAACACCTTTTCCGTTATCGTGGCCACCAATGCTTTTGGTATGGGGGTCGATAAACCCGATGTGAGAAACGTAGTGCACTACCAACTGCCCGATAGTTTGGAAAACTACTTTCAAGAAGCTGGGCGTGCCGGAAGGGACGGGAAATCGGCAAAAGCCACCCTTCTTATACATCCGGAGGACAAAGAAATTGCCAAAAAACAATTTTTGGAATCCATGCCAAGTATAGCCTTTCTAAAAAAGTTATACCGAACGCTGAACACTTATTTACAGATTGCGTATGGCGAAGGTAGCGGTGAAAGTTACGGGGTCCATTTTAACGCGTTTTGCAGTCGTTATCAATTCCCCCCGCTGAAAACCTATAATGCCCTTCGGTTATTGGACCAAAACTCCGTGCTATCACTTTCCGAAGCTTTTGGCCGTAAAACCACCTTACATATCACCGCATCCAAGGATACCCTTTTCAGCTATTTGGAGAACCATAAGGAAGGTTCCAATAATATGCTGGCCATATTACGCACCTATGGCGGCATCTTTGATTTTGAAACGAATATCAATACCTACCTCATCTCTAAAAAAACTGGGGAAACCGAAAAAAAAATTGATGCGTTGTTGCAAAGGTTAGCCGAGGCCGATATTGCAACCTACCATGCCGGTGAGGAAGACCTACAATTGACCTTTTTAGTTCCTAGGGAAGACGATAAGACCATACATAGCATCCAAAAAAAGATTATCCTTTTGCAGGAACAAAAATCCCGCCATTTGGACCAAATGATCGCGTATGTGGATAACAATAAGGTGTGCAGAAGCAACATGATTTTGGATTATTTTGGGGAGTCCACCGCTTTGGACTGCGGTATTTGTGATATTTGCGATGCAAATGTGGATGACAAAGATGATGCAACACTTGAAAAATTGCTGCTCCACGAACTAAAAGCGGCTCCCAAGAACGCGAGAGAATTAATAACCCTCTTAGAAGTAAAGGAAACAACGCTCTTTTCTTTACTTAGGAAACTATTGGAGGAAGAGACTATTTTGATAAACTATAAAAATGAGTATGAACGCAACGCCTAATAAAAGAAGTTTACGCATTGTTTTTATGGGCACCCCGGATTTTGCGGTAGCGGGACTTGATGCTTTGGTAAAAGCCGGTTATGATGTAGTGGGCGTCATCACCGCCCCGGACAGGCCTGCCGGCAGGGGCAGACAACTAAAAGCTTCCGCCGTCAAGACCTATGCGTTGGAACAAGGATTGGAAATATTACAACCAACCAATTTAAAGGATGCCAGTTTTCTTGCCGATTTAAAAGCGCTGAGGGCCAATCTGCAGATCGTAGTGGCCTTTAGAATGTTGCCTAGGGCTGTTTGGCAAATGCCGGAGTACGGTACTTTTAACCTTCATGCATCGCTTTTACCACAGTACCGGGGGGCAGCACCTATAAATTGGGCAATTATCAATGGCGAAACTAGGACAGGGGTAACCACTTTTTTTATTGACGATAAAATTGATACCGGAGCCATTATCCTTCAAAAAGAGACTCCAATCGCCCCGGAAGAAACCGCAGGGGAACTTCATGATAGGTTAATGCATCAAGGTGCAGAACTTATATTGGAAACCGCGGCCCTTATAGCAAAAGACACCGTTACGCTAAAAACCCAAGCGGATGCTACCCAACTGAAACCTGCCCATAAACTCTATAAGGACACCTGCAAGATAGATTGGGGCAGCTCTTTACAAGACATCCACAACTTTATACGGGGTTTGAGTCCCTATCCTGGTGCATGGAGTACTTTGATGAACAACGATCAAGCTATGGTTATAAAAATCCATAAGGCCGCCATGGACACTACTTTAAGTAATCAACCGTTAGGGACCGTTTTAAAGGACAAAGACGGTCTTTCCGTTGTTGTTAAGGATGGGGTTCTAAAACTTTTACAAATACAACTACCCGGAAAACGCAGTATGGCCATTAAAGATGTACTAAATGGTTTATCCATTGCAGATGACGCTTATATTCGCTAAGGCCTTAGTATACCTAGGCTGCGGTATTTTATGTTAAATCCTTCACTTTTATCAACAAACCCCTCAAGTTATCAACAAAAACACGGATTTCCCTTGCTAACACTTGCCTCACGGTTAAATCCGTATAAATTTGTTCAGCATTAAAATTATTTTACAACAATTAATTTAATTCCATTATGAACAAAACAGAATTAATCGATGCAATGGCAGCTGATGCTGGCATCACGAAGGCAGCAGCCAAAAAAGCATTGGAATCTTTCCTAGGAAATGTTGAAGGTTCCCTTAAAAAAGGAGGTCGAGTTTCTTTGGTAGGTTTCGGATCTTGGTCTGTTTCTAAAAGAAATGCAAGAGAAGGTAGAAATCCACAGACAGGCCAAACTATCAAGATTGCAGCTAAAAACGTTGTTAAGTTTAAAGCAGGTACTGAATTGAGCAATTCGGTAAACTAATTCTTATACGTTACCATATAGAAAGCACCTCTTTTATTGAGGTGCTTTTTTGTTTATGGTCTTTTTGTAATTATCACATAAAAGCTTACATTTAGTTCAGTATATAAAAACAAATGTTGAACAAAACAGCAAAAAAGGGTAAATTATTAATAGCTGAGCCTGCACTCACCGGGGATGTTTCCTTTAACCGATCCGTTGTTCTGCTGGCAGAGCATAATGAGGAAGGTTCCGTAGGCTTTATCTTGAACAAACCCTTGGAGTACGACATTTGTGACCTAATTACGGAAATCGTGGTACCGTTTAAGGTGTATAACGGAGGTCCCGTTGAGCAGGACAACCTTTATTTTATCCACAAAGTACCCCATCTTATTGAAGGAAGCATAGAAATATCCGATGGCATATACTGGGGCGGGGATTTTGAAAAGACCATTTCCCTAATCAACAACCTCACTATTACCGAAGCGGATATCCGGTTCTTTTTAGGCTACAGCGGATGGGATTCCTTGCAACTGGACCAAGAACTGTCTTCCAAATCTTGGGTAGTGGTCAAAAATGAGTACGAGAGCGATATTATAGAAAAATCATCTTCTGCTTTCTGGAAGGAGAAAATGTTGGAACTTGGCGGGGACTATTTAATTTGGTCCAATGCGCCGGAGAACCCTACCTTAAACTAGCCAAGTCTGGCCATCGCATTCAGCTTACCTACCAAATCTTTTGCTGTATTAGTTTTAAACAGCTTTTTCCTGTATTTGGTTATGGGCACTATACCTTTAATGGAATTGGTAAAGAAGAGTTCGTCCGCTTTTTGAAGCTCAAAGGGCGAAATGGAAACTTCTTGCAAGGTATATTCTTCAAATTTTTTAAGCAGTTCGATAAGTTTTTTGCGGATGATACCATTTAAACAACCATCGGCTAGAGGTGGTGTTTTGATTGTTTTTCCCGTAACCAAAAACAAATTGCCGTTTATGGTTTCTACTACTTGCTTTTTTTGGTTGAGCAACAAACAATTGTCATAGCTGTTTTCCTTTGCGTAGACCCCCGCAACAACGTTCACCAGTTTATTGGTGGTCTTTAAATTGGAGAGCATGGCCGCATTTACAAAATGATCTTTAAAAAGTTCCACTTCATAGGGCGTCCCTTCCACCACATAAAAAGGCTGTTCTAAAGTAGCCGCAGTAATTATAAACTGTACGTTGTTATCCTTGGGGGTATAGTACCCACCATGATTTCTAAAAACCAATATCTTGACCCTGGCCCTATCTTGCAATCCATTGGCTTCCATGGTTTTGAGCACCTGTTCTTCCAAGTACTCCATGGTGAACTCCATGGGAATATCCATTCTTAGGATACGCATGCTTGCCATTAGCCTAAAGTAATGGTCTTCCCAAAAAAATAGCTTTCCGTTGACTACCCTAAGCGTTTCAAAAAGGGCATCCCCGTATTGGAGGCCCCTATTCTGTTCGTTCAGGAAATGAGCATTTTCCTCTAAGATGCTGCCGTTAAAATTTACCATAAAAAAAGTCCCGAAATTTTCGGGACCAAAGATACGTTTTACAATATTGCTTTGCTATTTAGAACCCAGTACTTGTTTTAAATCCGATACTTGGTTTTCCCAAAGCATTTTAGCTTCGTCAATTTCATCTTCTTCGGCAAAATCGCTAATAAATAACGAAACATCTTTTGTAATCTCATCTACAATGATCCGCATTTCAAAGAAACTATCATCATCATTCTCTTCCCATGCAAATTTTACAAACTCGTCACTCTTCTTTTTTAAGAGTTTCGCCGTCTCCTCTGCCCCGTCCCAAATAAAGATAAACAGTTCCCCGCGCGAGTTAACGTTATCTGCAAACCATTCTGACAGGCCAGATGGCGTAGAGATGTAATTGTAAAGCAATTGTGGTGATGATTGTATTACAAACTCAATCTCAAATTTTGTCTTATCCCCCATTATCCGTTCGTTAATTGTTGTTGTTTACTATGATAGCGGTAATATAGAAAAATATATTTCAAATAATAAATTAATTCTGAATTTTGATTGCACCAAAAATTACAATTATATTTGCACCCGCTAAATGGCGAGGTAGCTCAGCTGGTTAGAGCGTCGGATTCATAACCCGGAGGTCGGGGGATCGTGCCCCCCTCTCGCTACAAAACCCTTGATTAATTTTTAATCAAGGGTTTTTGTTT
>CALEYA010000057.1 GCA_937926215.1 uncultured Croceitalea sp.
AACGATGAATATCAAACGCGCTATACGTCCGTAAACAGTGCTGAGAATTCCATCCCGGGAATGTATACCCATTCAGTCATGTATTGGATAAAACAACATTGGTGTTTCCGATATGGATATTGACGTGACATTCCTTAGCACAATATAATAGTCGAGATACAACATGGTTTTATCCTGAAGTCTTAGGAACAAAAAACGCCCTGTTTTTCAGGGCGTTTTTTAGTTCTAAAAGATTTTCCTTAGTTGCCTTAGTTGATATCTTCCCCTTTTTTAAGCTTTTCCAAGCCTTGTTCCAAACGGGGTTTAAAATTAGCAGGAGCTACCGCCAATGACTTGTTGATGGATTTTATAGCATTCTTATAGTCCCCTTTAGCCGAGTATGCCCTAGCCAGTCCGTAGTTGCTGGGCCAAGCTCCTTTGTTTTGCTTTACGTTAGTTTTTAGGATACTAAGAGCCTTATTTACATCCGTTGCCAATAGTTGTGTTCCAGCCCCGTAAATTTCCCGGGCATTACCCAAAGTAATGGCCTTATCCAAAAATTGATACGCCTCCTCTTTTTTCCCTTGCTTCGCAAGAATCTGTGATTTCAAGGAAAGATTGGAAAATGATTCTTTACTGAAAAAGTTTCCACTAATGGAAGCATTCGCCCATTCCAAGGCCTTATCCAAGTCCCCAGCACCAAAGGCGTAATTAGCAGCTTGATCCCAATTGGCCTGTCTGAACCCTTTTGGATTGCGAAGGTCATTGGCAATTCCTTTCATTACGATATCCTTTACATTCACCTCAATGGTAAAGGGGATTTCTTTCTTTTCCCATTTAAGACTAGCAACGGCACTATTGGCGGCTACGGTATCAAAACCAAAAGTCAAAAGCTCCACGGAAGTCTCCAAATCTTTGGCTTTTACGTTAAAACGAAGGACATCTTCGGCTTCATCGTAAAAATAACTGCCCCAAGAGGTAGTATTGCTGGAAAGGATTCCAGTGACATCACCATTTTCCTCAATAGCAAAGAACAAGGCATACTTTCCGGCACTTACCGCATTGCCTTCTATTTTGACGTCGTGGGTAAATTCGATAGTCGTGTTGTAATCGGCCCCAGCCCTCCATGGTGCCGATTTTGAAGTTCCAAAACCTAAATCATTAAATCCATAGGGAACCAATTTTCCCCAAATCTCCCGACCTTTTACGTAGGGCCTATTGTAGTGTATGGTAATATCCGTTATCCCAACGCGTTGGGTAACCTCGGCTTCTGGACTCCCTGCCGGAAGTGTTAATTGCGCATCCAAGGTGGTCGTAAAAACTACTGTAAAAAGTAGCAGTACAAATTGGCATTTTGAGTACATTTTTTTCATTTTTAAGTTGTATTAGTATTCTTACCTGAAAAGAGTCGTAAAAAGTAAGCTTGCACTACTGCAATTATGTTAGGACTATGTTAAAATGTTTCAAGATTTTTAAGCTACCCTCTTGATGGTAGTTGCTTTGCGGACTAAAACTTCCTCGTTTTAGAACAAATGACTAAACTCTTGGGCAAGACGGGGGCCTTTAAAAGGAATCTACCCGACGGTTGAGGTAGTACACTAAAACCTCGATAAAAAATCGGGTTTAGCCTACCCGCCGGTCAGCCCGGCGCGATACAATTCTATGAAACTGAGATGAAGAAAATTGCGGATTGGCCTACTTTATTCCACAATAACTATTTCTGTCTCATCTGCATTGAATGCCACCTTTTTGTTCTTCCAATAGGCTGATACTGCCAAATGGGACGGTTTTACGGCATCTAAACCAACTTGTATATCCGCAGAGGGTTTTTTCCCTGTTTTAATGGCGCTGATAAAATTGTTGATATGGACCAAATCCAAATCCTCTTCATTTTGGTAAACCTTTTCATTACCACCATGAGGCGTATAAATATAGCCAGATCGAAAAACCTCCAGGTTCCCTTCAGTGCCTTTGAACATAACGGAATCGTGCGTGTTTTTAACGGGCATTACTGAGCATTCAAAGGAGAAATTCCAGTTGTTGTACTGTATGATTGAATTCACCGTATCAGGATTGGTTCTACCGTCCTTTAGATGGTAAATTCCTCCAGCGGTGACTGCATTTAGTGGAGTGGCGTCATCCATCATCCATTGGGCTACATCCACCCAATGTGTCAATAGATCGGATAAAATCCCGGCACCATACTCCTTATAATTTCGCCATGCATCATATCGCTTCCAATCGTAAGGCACCTTGGTTGAATCCCCTAAAAAAGTATCCCATTTAAATTTTTTTGGTTGGGGTCGGGGGTTTACTACTCTTCGTTGCCAACCAAAATTACTCCAAGCTGCATCAACAAAAACAATCTTGCCAAGCTTGTTCGACCCACTGAAGAATTCTTCTTTGATTTGATTATACATGGCACTACTGCGCTGTTGGGTTCCAGTTTGGCATACAACATTACTGTTTTCCAATGCGCTTCTCAAGAAACTCCCCTCTTCATAGTGCAAAGTAACCGGTTTTTCCAAGTAGAGGTGCTTATTAGCCGCCAGTACTTTTAGCGCATACGATTTATGAAGATGGTCTGGGGATGCCAATAGGACTATATCAACATCTTTATGGGATAAAACTTCATCTATATCAAAAGTTTCCGCCACCTTTTCCAGTTTTAAGAAGTCCTTGGTACGCTTAATTTGTTCATCCCAAACATCACATAGTATTATGGGTCTAAATGCACCTGTGTCCAACATTTTCTTAAGCACCCATCTTCCCCTTCGCCCTGCACCTACCAAGGCTACCCCTAATTTATCGTTCGCACCAATGATATGACCATAGGAAGCCGCTGATAACAACGCGGCTCCCGTTCCAATTACAAAATCCCTACGTTTCATAGTTTTGGAAATTAAAGTTTATACTGATTTTTCATAAATAGCTTAAGGATACCATTATCTACTTGGTGCTGCGTGCCGAAGCTCCATCCCAATAGAAGTTCTTGGTTTAAAACCCTTCCAATTCCCTGTATTTGCGTCTTGCGCCAGCTCTAGATAACTGCCTAAATCTTGATGCTTTAGGTGTACGCCAAAAAAGGCCGTCACAAAATGTTGGTTAACATTATTGATCCTTCTCATATCCCAAACAGAATCTGCGTAGCGCAAGTATTCGTTGATATCCAATCCTGGAGCCATAGTAACTTCAGCGGGTGGATTAGGCGCTACATTATGTCTTGCATTGATGTAGGTAAGGAGATATCTATCACTGTTTACGGTTCCCTCATAAATCGCTTTGACCCCATTTTCGTACATAGAAATATCGTCCTCACTTCCCGATACAAAAAACGCGGGTGTTTTTAACCCTGCAAGTCCCTCTGCATCCCAAACCTCATTGGCCATTCCCCACGGGGCTAAGGCAACAAATGCTTTTATTCTATCATCCGTGAAATTCCCATAATTTTCACTCCCCATTGTTCGTTCATCCAAGGCCGTATTCCCTCCTGTTGCGGTTTTGTAAAAAGCCACGGCTTTATCGCTGTATCCAGCTCCACAGGTATTCAGGCCTCCATAACCTCCCATGGAGTAACCAACTAAACCTGTGTTGTTTACATCAACGTGATTAAACAAAAAACTGTCTTTTGCTGATTCCGATAATCTCGCCATTTCGTTTAAAACAAACAACTGGTCCAAAGATCTGTTTACCAACGTACTGGTAAAGTTTGCCGCATCTTTATAGGTAGAATCCGTATGGTCTATTGAAACTACCACATAACCTTTTGATGCCAAATTTTCAGATAAATAGGTGAACAAAAAACGGGAACCTACATAGCCATGGGAAAGTATTACTAATGGATACTTGTGATCAGAAACTACAATTTCAGCGTTCCGCAATGCCCTTCCCTCAAAGGTAAACGGTACTAAAGGTCTACCCTCGGTCCCGTTTCTTCCAAGCACTTGGGTATAAGAGGTTATTTCTTCTTTTCCTTCCGGTATTACTGCGGGATACCAAACCTCTACAGTAATAGGTCTATCATATAAAGGGGCATTTCCATTAGCAATGCTTAAGATATCCAGTTGATTTTCATGAACCAGCTCCAAAGTTCTAACACCAACCTTAAAACCTCCCCTATACGCAAGTTCCGGGGCGTCCGGCAGTGGGTCGCCAAATAAATAGTCGTGTGAAGCTGTATTCTTAACGTTGGTAACATTCCACCCCATGGCCAATAAACCTATTAAAATAATTGTTATTTGGATTCTAGTTTTCATTTTCAGGTGTTTGCGTTATCAACTAAAAGTAATGAACTTTACCCCTATTTTAATGGAAACAATACGATTTTCAGTAGAAAGCATAGCTTAGGGTAGGTTTTTGG
>CALEYA010000058.1 GCA_937926215.1 uncultured Croceitalea sp.
TGGTTGGGGAACGGGGATTTCACTTTTACCGATGTGAGTTCCCAAGCTTTGGAATTGGTACCGAATTATATCCAGGTCATGGCGCTTGCCGATATCGATATTGATAATGACGGCGATTTGGATTTATACTTGGCAAGGGGAAAGGAATTTGAGAACGGCAGGGGGGAAGCCCCGTCTTTGGATATGGATCCCTTGCAAAAGGAAATGGCCATAAAGTCCAGAGGCTTTAAAGGGGTAGATGCCTTTGATTTTGTGGCTGGGGATACCATTACACTGCACAACTATTATTATTTGAGCCAAGGGGCTTTCAAAGGGGAGGTGTATTCAATTTTTTTGGGGAACCGGAAAAAAGAATACCCACTGTCTTCAGGTGAAGAACTGGAATTGGATAGCACAGTGGCCCATGGGTGGCCGGATGATATTTCAAAAAACGGACTGTATATTGGTTATGTGGGCCAAAGCCAATGGAAGGCCGCCTTGGTAAGGAATGGAGACCTTTTTTGGTCGTATCGCTTCAGTCTTTCAGGAGTGCTCGATGTTAGCCCGCAGTTTGAACCCCAAAATAGGAATGAAGCTGACGTTTTACTGCGCAACGATAACGGAATTTTTACCGATGTTTCATCCGATTGGAAGATACCTTCCGGGGGTAATTCCCTTGGTGTAACCGTAGGGGATTTCAATAACGATAGTTTTCAAGACATTTTTGTGTATCGTTGGGGTTTTATCGGGTCCCGCACTTCGGACTATATGTTACTCAATCCGGGCAAAGGCTTTTTTGAAACAGTGACCATGCATGGTGCCAACGCTATTGGTGGACCGGGTAATGGTGATATGGGGCAGGCCTTCGATTTTGACCTTGATGGTGACCTTGATCTTCTCAATGGCAGTGAGGGGGGGCAATGGTACCTCTATGAAAATGAGGCCCCTGGTAGGGGGAATTCCCTCTTAGTGCGGGTTGGCTATGCCCCCAAATCCAATATAGACCCGTTATCCGCTACCGTGCTGGTTGAGACCGAAGGTGGAACCTACCAAAAGCGGGTAGGGTCGGCCGGGGAAGTTTTTTCCCAAAGCCTTTTGCAAACCGTGCATTTTGGCTTGGGAAAAACAGAACGTATTCAACGTGTGACGGTACGGTGGCGTAATGGCGAAACCGTAATCATAAAAGACAAACCCGTCAATATACTGTTGGATACCGATAGTGTAGACCCCGAAAAAATTGCCATTACGACGTCTGAAGATGCTATTAGAGAAGGTAGCGTATTCCCCTTGGAATATGTGGTTTCCCCCTCAAATGCCGATAAAAATGTAATCTGGTCCTCAAGCGATACATCTGTTTTAAAAGTAGATAATAGAGGAGTCGTTACCGCCCTTGGTGCTGTGGGCGAATCCGCGGAAATTTCAGTGAAAAGCGCATCCAATGGATTATCGACTACCCACCGACTTACTATTGTAGATTGGATTGAGCAGCCCTTAGAAAAATTTGAAGTACCCGTGTCTTTAGCACTATTGGAAGGGCAACAGCATACGGTGCCTTTAATAAGGATACCCACCCATGCCGATGATAAAAGCGTATTTTGGTCCAGTAGCGATCCGTCGGTTGCTTCCGTTGCTTCCCAAGGCGTCATTACGGCGATCAAGGCTGGCGATGCGATGATTACGGCACGTTCCAATACCAACCCTAACCTATCGGCAACCATAAAGCTTAACGTAAAACCATTTATCGTTCCCTATGCCAAAATTCTTGATAAAGAGAAATTGGGCAATCTTAAGGGTAATGGCAATGTTACGGTTATCGTGGAGTATCACGCGGGTTCTAACCATCAGGTGATCCATGCGGATGAAGGGGGCGTGCGGGTTTGGCTGCGGCACTTTAAGAACAAATGGATTCCCATAAAGGATGTTGTTTTGGTGGATGAAACGGCATTGGGGACAACAACGGGTAAGGTATCCCAAACCTTCTCGTTGCAAGATTACATGCCAACTTCCGACTTGCCCGAGGGTCAGTTTTATCAATTACGGGTAACCTTTACCTCAAGCGATGGTACGATGTATGAAGACAGTTTATATCCGTTGAACCTTGTAAACAAGACCGACTAAACCGGTAATGGTGCCTAAAGGAAATCGGCTTATACCTCTTAAAACTAATTTTGTTCCATACCGCTTAAACTAAGCTTTAGCACATGGGCAAAATCACCGCTTTTTTCAGTAAACCCTTCTACTAAAAGGTGGTCCTCAAATTGTTTGAAAGTAAGCTTTTGGTCAGACCCCAGAAGGCTAACAGAGGCCACCGATCGTCCCTTTAAATGCTGTTGGTTCAGCGAACCGATCTCAATACTGCCATCATTTGGCCAAGCTAGGAGTATTGCATAAAGCACCCCATCTTTTTGGGTAAACCGAATGTCCTTGCTGGTAAAAGCGCTATTGTTTTGCTCGGTATGATGCCCTTTGTTTACGGTCGTAGGGCCTTCCCCATAGGTTTTCCAAGGCGAAGTATGGTAGATGGCTTCCCCGTTGATGGCGAACCAGGCACCCATTTCTTTAAGCACCAATTTTTGGTCCTCTGGGATGGTGCCATCTTCTTTTGGCCCCACGTTTAACAACAGGTTTCCGTTTTTAGAGACGATATCGATGAGGTCGTCTACCAGTTCATTGGTAGTTTTTGATTGCCAATTGGTCACATATCCCCACGAATTTTTACCGATGGAGGTATCCGTCTGCCAAGGCAGTTCGTGTATGCCGGGGAGTTTGCCGCGCTCTAGATCATAAATGACCGTTCCCTTTGGAAAGGCCTCATGTTCAAAATTCTTGTCATTAATAACCACTTCCTTACCCCATTCCAGACCTTTGTTGTAATAGTAAGCGGTTATTTTTGGGCGTAGTTTGGCAAAATCGGGAATATCCAGATAAAAATCGAACCAAAGGATATCGGGCCTATAGTTATCTATTAAATCCGTAGTGCGCTCCCACCAC
>CALEYA010000059.1 GCA_937926215.1 uncultured Croceitalea sp.
AGCCACTTAGGCAACACCACCGAAAGCTGTTGAGGATTGGGAAACATGCAATCCTGTCAAGTTAATTTTTGGACTCGTGGGAGGGGATTGACCATTTATAAATGTCACGGTAAAAATATCCTCTCCAAGAGGGGTTCCCATCGCTCCACCTGCCGAATAATAACTGACGGTAAACGTAATTGGGGTACCTAAAAAGTTTGGTAATGTAGTCCACGGAAAAAAGTTAGAAACACCATTGGACGTATTATCCCCTTTAAATGCATATGGAGCACCACCTTCCGTACGGGGTTCGCCTATACTGGTCTCAAAGCGAACACTTCCTACGCTTACGGGAGGTTCCGCAACAATAGTAAGATTGGCCCCAACAGTGTTCAAATTATAGGTAGCACCATCGGATATATCAAGAATTTCTGAATTAGAATCCGAGCTATAAAGTTTAATAGCACCATAATCTATTTGGGCACTCGTAAGATTGATGCCTAAGACTAAAATGCATGTTAAAAAAAGAACTTTCTTCATAATGGATTTGTTAGTGTTATAAATGGAATTACGTCCCTTTTGATAGGCAAGGCCCAAAAAGACAATCTTGTTTCCAAACCCAAAGAAACCTAATGGAATTAACTACTGTTATAGTTATGATACCCTTGACCCTCTTAGCAATTCAATAAAAACAATGTCTTAGGGAAGGTTATTGGTCAGTTTAGTTGGTTTTGGTCTTAATTAACATCGAAAATATAAAAAAATAGATGTCGAAAAAATGCTTAAAAAAAACGTTTTCAAAGAGGAAAAATATTCCCAAAATGCAACCTGTTGTTTATTAATTAGTTAGTTAATTATTTCATTCATTTATCCAATAGTTTTTTTTCGATATTTAACTTTTTATTAACATTTTAATTATACAGTTATAGTTATTTTCCTACGATATAATGCCATTAAAAAAATACCCTTACGTATTCATCTAGTATATTTAGTAAGATATTTCTTAACTATTCTTTGTCTTTTTACCGATGACTTTGTTCTATGATACTATTATGTGTCATTTTCAGTGCCTAATACTAATCACAAGCAATGTTCGTAAATTATGCCTAAGCATTTTGTTGAGAAAAATTGAACAAATACTACCCTTTAAATAAAAAGAAAACAAGCTCCTCTTCTTTTTATCCTGAGACACGTCGAACGAAAGGGGAGATGTCATCAGCGAAGTGCAATGACGGAGGGATGCCTGGCGCTAAACGCAGTTCAACAAGGAACTTCCCCTTTCTCCCTACCCCAGGTTGGGATTCATTCCTTCACCAGAGATGGACAGGCTCTCCTTGATTAAGGAAGGGAGCTTTTAACCGTGGAAATGAAACTCCATGCGCTAAATAAAATAGAAAGAAGCTCCTCCCCTCGGACCCTTAGCCAAGTCAAAGGAAAGTGGAGTTCTTTATTTTTTGCTCAAAACCCACCGAAGTTACAAACTTCGCAGAGCGGGTCTCCTTGATCAAGAAGGGGAGCTTTTGATCTTGAAAAATTGAAGAAATACCTAGCGTTAAATACTAATGAGAAGTAACTCCTCGCCTTATCCATTGGAGGTGTCATAAGCGAAGCGCAATGACGATGGGGTGCCTAACCTAAAACCCACTTCACGGAAATAACATTAAACATCAATAACCTTCCCCTTCTTTCCACTCAATACATAGGTGTACAACCACATGATGGTAAAGGTGGGGACCACATCTATCCCAGGAATAATTTCTTCTACAAAGGTGATGATACCGGCTGCTTGACCTATTTTGCCTTTGTACATCCGTGTCATTAACCAACCGGCCAATGGCGCCCAAAAAACATCGAGCAGGTCTCCAATGCCCGGTATAAGATAAGAGGCCATACCAATGGCATCAAACAACAATCCTAAAAGTAGGTTTTGGATTTTTTTATCGTTCTTTTTTGACATGCCTCAAAATAAGCATTCCTTTTGATTTAGTATCTCCCAAACCATTGATTTTTTTTTCGAGGGATTGAAAAAATCGAGCTACGACAGTTTGGAACTGATCAATTTTAAAAACTCGTTTCGCGTTTCTATCTTTTCAAATTGCCCCCTAAACCCAGAAGTCGTTGTAACCGAATTTTGTTTTTGTACCCCGCGCATCATCATACACATGTGCGACGCCTCAATCACCACGGCGACGCCTTTGGGTTTCAAGGTATCGTTAAGGCATTCCAAAATATCATGGGTCAATCGTTCCTGCACCTGCAAACGTCTTGCAAAAACATCGACAATTCTAGGTATTTTGCTTAAGCCTACAATATGTCCGTTGGGAATGTATGCTACATGGGCTTTTCCAAAGAAAGGCAGCATATGGTGTTCGCATAAGGAGTAAAGCTCAATGTCCTTTATGATGACCATATCGTCATAATCTTCTTTGAACATGGCCCCTTTAAGGATTTTGGCCGCATCTTGTTTATACCCTTGGGTCAAGAACAGCATGGCCTTTGCAGCACGTTCCGGGGTCTTTACCAGCCCCTCACGGGCAACATCTTCCCCAATTTCATCAATGATCTTGGAAAAACGTTCCTTTACTTCATTGGTAATGCTGATATTATACTCTTCTAAATTTTGATATGGTGCCATACTATAGGGTAACTGGTTTTAGCTTGTTTGCGTAGTGCTTTTTAATTTTGGCCAACTTCGGGTTGATTACAAATTGACAATAGGGTTGCATGCGGTTTTCATTGTAATAATTCTGATGATCTTCTTCTGCAACATAGAACGGTTTTTCCTCCGAAATCTCCGTGACTATTGGGGACGAAAATACGCCTTCTTTGTCCAATAATTCAATCATCTTCAATGCGGCCTCTTTCTGGGCTTGAGAGGTATGGAAGATAGCGCTACGGTATTGCGTGCCTACATCATGCCCCTGCCTGTTGAGCGTAGTGGGATCATGGGTGGCAAAAAACACCTCCAACAATTCCTCAAAAGAAATTATAGCCGGATCAAAACTGATCTTTATGGCTTCAGCATGGCCTGTTCTACCTGTACATATTTCGCGGTAGGCAGGATTCTTAATTGTACCTCCCGTATATCCGGATAGTACCTCTTCAACACCATTCAAACGCTGGAATACGGCTTCCGTACACCAAAAACAACCATTTCCAAAAATGGCAGTTTCCATTAGATTTTCATTTTGTTCACTCATTACACGTAAATGTTAAACATTTTTAGGAATAAACCAATCCTTAGGTCTATTTTAACGTTTGCTTAATAGTTGTAAAAGGAGTCCAACACTTACAAGGTCAATTTTTGTCTACTCCCCAGTATTCCTTACTTTCGCCCTTTAACGGCAAAATTATGATTAACGCTACCAATGTCAAAAAATACTACGGGGACCTGCAAGTCCTTAAAGGCGTTGACATTGCCATTGCAAAAGGGGAGATTGTATCCATCGTAGGTGCTTCCGGAGCGGGTAAAACCACCCTATTGCAACTTTTGGGGACCTTGGACGTTCCTTCCAATCCGGAAGAAAGTAGTATCGCTATTAATTCCGTAAACGTTACGCAGCTAACGCCTAACGCGCTGGCAAAATTCAGGAACGAGCATATTGGGTTTATTTTTCAATTCCATCAGCTATTGCCGGAATTTACGGCCTTGGAAAATGTTTGTATTCCGGCATTCATCAAAAAAACACCCAAATCCCAGGCCGAAACCAGGGGCAAGGAACTATTGGATTTTTTAGGCCTTTCCCGCAGGTATCATCACAGGCCTAAGGAACTTTCCGGGGGCGAACAACAACGCGTTGCGGTCGCCCGGGCACTGATCAATAATCCCTCGGTTATTTTTGCCGATGAACCTAGCGGAAACCTCGATTCTGAAAGTGCCGAGAACCTACACCAACTTTTTTTTAAGCTACGCGAAGAATTTGGACAAACCTTTGTAATTGTTACCCATAATGAGGAATTGGCGAATATGGCCGATAGAAAACTCACCATGGTGGACGGAAAAATCAATACATGATACCATTAAAAAAAGTATGGGCTTTCTTTTTAAAGCCTAAATATCAAGAATACGATTATCCTCCCATTTTAAAGCGAAAAATTTTCTTGCAATTACTACTTACGAATCTGATTATTGCAGCTGGAATTGGTATGGCCATTGGGCTATTGCAAGAGGCTTTGGGCGTTGATACCGGCCAACACGAACTGGAAAAATTATTGAACGACTATTCGCCTCTTTTCGTCGCATTTTTGGCCATCATCTTTGCCCCACTATTTGAGGAAGGTATATTTAGGGCACCATTGGGGCTTTTTAAAAAATCGCGTTATTTTCCCCTAGCCCTTTATGTTTCCATAGCTACTTTTGGCTTTATCCATATTTTTAATTTTGAAGCCTATGAAAATGCTCTTTGGATGGTTCCTTTCTTGATTTTACCACAGTTGGTCACCGGGGTATTTTTAAGCTACATCCGTGTGCGCATGGGGTTTGTTTATGGTATTCTCTTTCATGCCCTATTCAACGGTATCTTACTTGGTCCTATTTTATTGACCCGACTCATATCCCCGGAATCATTTTGAAAAAATCGGAATTAAAGGCTTTTTTGGATGCCAAAGCGGAGCAGTACGAGCATCCAAAATTTTTGGAGGCCGACCCCATCCAGATCCCACATCGATTTTCAAGGAAAGAGGATATCGAAATCAGCGCGTTTTTAACGGCGACCATTGCGTGGGGAAACAGAAAGAGCATCATCAACAATGCTTCTAGGATGATGGAGTTTCTGGAGCAATCCCCTTACGATTTCGTTACCAACCATACGGAAACTGATCTAGAGCCGCTACAAGCTTTTGTCCACCGAACGTTTAATGGGGACGACCTTGGCTATTTTATCAAAGCGTTACAACACGTGTACCATATTCATGGCGGGTTGGAAGGCATATTCCAGCAGGACCTAACCCAAGATTCACTGCAACCGTCAATCTCCAGGTTCAAGAACCTATTTTTTGAACTTCCCCACCAGCAGCGTACCCAAAAACATGTTTCCGATCCCTTAAAAGGATCGGCGGCAAAGCGCATCAATATGTTTTTACGTTGGATGGTACGCCCTGCGGATAAAGGGGTGGATTTTGGGTTATGGAAAGATATTTCCCCATCCCGTTTATCATGTCCTTTGGATGTCCATTCCGGAAACGTAGCCAGAAAACTTAAACTGCTTAAACGGAAACAGAACGATGCAAAAGCATTGGCGGAACTGGACCAAAATTTAAGAAAATTGGATGCTTCCGATCCCGTAAAGTATGATTTTGCACTGTTTGGTCTGGGAGTTTTCGAAAAGTTCTAATTCCCTTTATTTTTAAACTTTTGCAAACCCATAGTCCGTTTCAAAATCCAAGGATTGGGTCGTGCCCCCTTCCGCAATGGATTTGTAGATGGCCGCTACGATGACCATATCGCGTTTGCCCATCTCCCCGGGAACCAAATTGGGCGTACCCAAAAGAACATGCTTGGCAAAATCGTCCATTTGTAGTTTTTGTTGGCTTTCCTGCTTAAAATTAAGGGGACCGTTGGAGGTTCTACCTGCCAAAGGAATATAGGTGCTGGCAGGGTCCAGTTCATACCATCCATTTTCGCAATGGGCATGCAGTCTGTTTGCACTAACATTGTGTGAGGTCATAATAGTCCCAACGGTGCCGCTTTTAAAGGTGAATTGTGCGGTAATGGTTTCATCCGTATCCTTAAAATATTTGGGACGGGTACTAAATTCCTGGGCCGCTACCGAAGTGGGATTTTCCCCGGTACCATAAATAATACTTTGTATGGCGTATACCCCCATATTGACCAGCGCCCCACCTCCGGATAGTTTTTTGTCCAGACGCCATTGTCCGGGATCGGATCCGGAATAGTAACCCGCATCTGCAGAAATGTAACGTACGGCACCAAAAGTTTTTTCTTTTACAAAGCGCTGTATTTCTTGCGTATAGGGTTCGGAATGCAGCCGGTACCCCATGCCCAATTTTACCCCAGCCGTTTCGCAGGCATCGATAATGGCATCACATTCCGCCACATCCATTGCCATGGGCTTTTCACAAATGACATGCTTGCCTGCCTTCGCGGCGCGGATACAGAATTCGGCATGCATGCTATTGGGTAAAACAACATAAACCACATCAATGGCATCATCATTCTTAATCGTATCAAAATTCTCATAATTGTAGATATGCTCCTCGGCAATACCGTACTTAGCGGACCAAGCCGAAGCTTTTTGTGGGGTTCCGGTCACAATTCCGGCCAAATAACAATGATCCGTGTCTTGTAGGGCGGGGGCCAATTGATACGTACTATAGCTCCCTAAACCCACCAAAGCGATGCCCAACTTTTTCTTTTCCGCAGTAGTTCCCATAGCGCAAGCTAAGGGTACGTTTGCGGCCAGTGCCATTCCACCTGCTCCTTTGATGAGCGTATGGTTAAACTGTCGTCTCCCTAATTTTTTCATTTGATTTCCGTAGTTTCCCTTAAAGGTAACGAACTATTGATTTGGTCCCTTGGCATTTACCATTTCTTAAACAAAATCCTTACTTTTAAAAATCGCTAAATCCAAATGGAAATGAATAGAACGCTTCAGCTACTTGCCCTTGCATTCCTAGCCCAAACCGTATTTTCGCAAAACAGGAAAATTCCCGTTGACACTACCATTACCACCCAACACAATGTGACGGTAAATGGCACTAGCTTTTCGTATACGGCCACTACGGGAACGCAACCCGTTTGGGACAAAATGGGTGAACCCGTAGCGGCTTTACATTATACCTATTACACCAGAAACGCCATTAAGGACCGCTCCAAAAGGCCGCTTTTGATTTCCTTTAACGGTGGACCCGGGTCCGGTTCTGTCTGGATGCATTTGGCATATACCGGTCCACGCATCCTAAAAATTGATGATGAAGGCTACCCAGTACAGCCTTACGGGGTAAAGGAAAATCCGTATTCCATTTTGGACGTTGCCGACATTGTGTATGTAAACCCTGCCAATACGGGCTATTCCAGGACCATTCCGGAGATGGGCAAAGAAGTGGACAGGGATATGTTTTTTGGGATCAATGCGGATATCAAATACCTAGCGGAATGGCTCAATACTTTTGTAACCCGCAACAACCGCTGGCGTTCCCCAAAATACATCGTTGGGGAAAGTTATGGGGGCACCCGGGTTATGGGACTCTCTTTGGAACTACAGAATAGACAGTGGATGTACCTCAACGGGGTAATTATGGTTTCTCCGGCGGACTATAAGGTGATTCGTGTTGGAGGACCGGTTTCCAGCGCCCTCAACCTCCCCTATTATACCGCAGCGGCCTGGCACCATAAGGCGCTACCTGCTGAACTACAGAACAAGGATTTGTTGGAAATCCTCCCAGAAGCGGAAGCTTACACCGTGGATACCCTGATTCCGGCCATGGTGAAAGGTGGATTTATTTCCGATGAAGATCGAAAAAATGTAGCCACTAAAATGGCCTATTATACCGGTTTGAAAGAAAAAGACATCCTAGACCATAATTTGGACGTCCCTACCCGATTCTTTTGGAAAAACTTGTTGAAGGACAAAGGTGGTTTTAATGTAGGTCGATTGGATAGCAGGTATTTGGGTATAGACCGACAATTGTTCGGGGATGCCCCGGATTATTCCGCGGAACTGACCTCATGGTTGCATAGCTTTACTCCCGCCATCAATTATTACCTGCAAGAAGAGCTCAATTTTAAGACCGATATCAAATACAATATGTTTGGTCCTGTCCACCCTTGGAACAACGAAAAAGACAATACCCGGGATAACCTAAGGCAAGCCATGGCCCAGAACCCTTATTTGAATGTTTTGGTACAGTCAGGATATTATGATGGGGCAACCACCTATTTTAATGCCAAATACACCATGTGGCAAGTAGACCCTAGTGGTCGCATGAAAGACCGTTTTGAGTTCAAAGGTTACCGCAGTGGTCATATGATGTATTTAAGACGGGAAGACCTTAAAAAAGCCAACGATGATATTAGGGCTTTTATCCAAAGGACTTCCAATACCGGAAAAAGTGCAAAATATTAAAACCCAAGATATGGTACGAACAATACTAGTTATGACCGGCATACTGTTTATAAATTCAGCAATAGCCCAAAAAACGATGGCCGCCGATTGGCAACTAAAAACGGCATTGATGGCGGTACCGGACGAATATAAGGAAGGAGCCAAAGTATATGGCTATGACCAAGATGGTAAGTTTACCACCTTGCGGGAAGGGACCAATGATTACATCGCCTTGGCATCGGACCCTAAGCGAAAGAAATTTTCCACGGCGGCCTACCATAAAGCTTTGGAACCCTTTATGGCCCGCGGTCGTGAACTTAAGGCAGCTGGGAAGGAGTTTCAAAAGATTTTTGATATTAGGGAAGCCGAAGTGAAATCTGGAAAACTTCAAATGCCGGACAAAGCAACACTCTATGTTTTTACGGGTAGTATAAACGAAACCACCCAAGAAATAGAAAACCCCTACCTGCGTTCCGTATTTTACATTCCCTATGCTACGGGACAATCCACAGGTTTACCCGTAAGCCCTATGCCTCCAGGACAACCATGGCTTATGGACCCCGGTACGCACAGGGCCCACATTATGATCAGTCCGCCTAAAAAGTAATTGGATATTTAGGTGAACCTCTTGTTTTCCTTATGTCTCGATACCAATTGAGACTGCAATTAAGACTAGGTTATTTTTGATTGCTGGTCTCAAAAAACCGCTCAAAGCGTATGCGCTCTTTTGGATGCTGTATGAGCTCCATTACAGTCAATGCCTTCCTGTTCCATTGTAATTCATGGTACTTTCCAAATACCATGGCCTTTTTAAGTTCGGCCTCGTGGGCATCTAATGCCTTTTGAGCCTTTGCTATGATCGCTTTCTTTTTGGTTTTTTTAGATGCTTCCAACGCTTTTTGCAACTTTATCAATTCTTGCCGACCGTTATAAACCAACTGATTCAACCAAGACCTGAATCCATCTGCAGCAGTATAGTCGCTAAAAATTACCCTTGGAGCATTCTTTGTTTCTCCATCGGACACTTTCTTCAATCTTAAATAGTCTTCCTTTTGGGACTTGGGATCCTTTATTTTAAGATTTAGGAAATTGGGAAGATAGTCTTTTACACGCAGTAGGGTTTCGGATTGATTAGCGATGTTACCTACATACATTTTTACCTTATCATCCCATTCAAAGAAGGTGTTCCTACCCTTTTTGTTACTAACATGTCGGTACCAATACTCGGCGTTTAAAATCGCTTCTATATCTTCATGTGCTTTATCTCTATTTGGGATTTTTACTTCAATAATGTTTAGGGTAACATTTGTTGGCTCATTTGCTACACCGCCGGTAAAAAGGTTGTTAAAAACGGATACATCTTCGTAAGACGGTTTCGTAAACCTCAACTGCGCTTCAACGGCCACATTGCCAGTAAGATCGATATCACGAGAACCTTCTTGTTCAATTTCTATAGTGCTATCGCTTATCCTACCGTTGAATTCCAAATTCCTGTTGCCAACCGCTTGGGCTTCAGTAACAGAATTGGAAGTTGTTGCAGAAAGGCTTGGGGTCACTGAGGCGGAATCTGCAAATGGCGCAGAAGTTTTAGATGTTGCCGATGTTGCCGAAAACCCGCCAGTAAGACTTAGCGAATTGGTATTGGATATATTGGCAATATTATAGGTGCGATATTCAGTTTCGTATTTATCCCACTTTTCAAAAATAATTTCCTCGGTATCTACAGTAAAAGAATACGAGAGGTAGGCAATTCTGTCTGCTAAGGAAAAATCCCCATTGGGAAGGTTCATAGCCAAAATCCTCTTGGCTTTTTCAATAGAAATAATGAGCCTAATATCTATCAAAGTATAGTCTGTCCTTAACTGAGAAGAACGTTTGAAAAACTCGCTTTGAAGTTCTTTTTCTATTTCTGAAAGCTTTGATAACTTTCCGCTATACAATTTAATCAATTCTGCCTGTCCTTCACCGTCGAGGGTCCATAAGGTTTGGGGCGGTGCCAAAGTAACAGGTTCCTCTACCAAAGTCTTGTGCGTGGACATACATACAAAATGTTGGGTACTATTGTTAAGTTGGGCTACTTCGAAAGATTTATAGCGCTTTACTTTGGTTCCGAATAGTTGCGCCTCCAATGAATAAGACCCTAGTAAGAGCATTGCTGCAACGGAGGTAATCATCTTTTTTTTAAAATATCGCATTAGGAAATGTTTTAGTGATGTCAAGTTGTAAATGATTGGCAGAGGTATGGTCTATAAAAATCTTTCCGGTTTTATTCCCTCCCTGAGCACAGGCTATGGTGACATTTCTAACTTCTACCACATTGTTAGGAAAACTAAGGTCTAAAGTACAATCTGCTGTTACTTGGTTTCCGAAGGTGTCCGAGACACTCTTATCATAGCATCTTCTATATTCATCAATGACGTAGTACATATGGTTTTGTTTTTTTCAAAATTGGTTAAAAAAGTGTTTCTTAAAAATACCGATTTATGGGTAATTTGGTATGTAGGCCTAATAACTAGTACTTTTAAACTTTACAGTATAGGTCAAGCTAAATTTGCTAAATGAAAAAAATCGAATTCGACAATATTCATCGTCAAAAACATTTTGATTTTTTTAATGGGATGAACCATCCCCATTTTAATATTACGGCGAATGTAGACGTCACCAATGCCTTGGCCTATTTTAAAGCCAATGCCTTGCCTACTTCCTTTTCGTTGGTATATGTGTTGGCCAGGGCGGCCAATGAGCTAAAAGAATTTCGTTGGCGAATACGGGAAAACGAAATTGTAGAG
>CALEYA010000060.1 GCA_937926215.1 uncultured Croceitalea sp.
CAAAAGATGGTCTTGCAACTACGGGATATAGAGGATTATGATTTCGAAGAGATTTCGGAGTTGTTGGACATGAAGCCAACCGCGGTGCGCGTAACCTTATCACGGGCGAGAAAAGCAGTTCGGGAAAAATTAGTACAAAAACATAACTATGGAATTGGATAACAACATAGAAAAATTATTGGAGAAGTATTTTGAAGCCACCACCACGGTCGCCGAAGAACAAACCTTACGTAAGTATTTTGACCAAGAAAGTGTAGCAACACATCTTGAACAGTACAAGCCCATGTTCGCGTATTTTTCCAATGCCAAAGAAGAGCAATATACCAAGCTGAATTCCCTAACGGAATCCGTAAAACCTAGAAGAAAATTCAATTACAGATGGGTTTCCGTAGCGGCGGCGGTAGTAATGACTTTTGGCGCCTATTTTGGTACGAATGCCTATGCGGACTACCAAGAGCAAAAACAGGCAAGAATTGCCTATGAACAAACAAAAGAAGCATTAAACCTTCTGGCTGCAAATTTTGCAAAGGGCACGGAAAAAGTAGCCCTGTTGGAAGAGTTTGAAATTGCAAAACAAAAAGTGTATAGTAATAATTAAGATTAAAAAGATGAAAAAGTATATCGTAATAGTAGTATTGGCCCTTATTCCCTTAACCGGGTTTTCACAATCCTTGTTCGACAAGTATGAAGATTTGGATGATGTGACCTCCGTAGTGGTCAATAAAAGTATGTTCAATCTATTGGCAAAAATAGATGTTGAAGTAGACGACCCGGAAGCCCAAGATTTTGTGGACATCGCTACCAGTTTAAAGAGTTTAAAAGTGTTTACTACGGATAATGCGTCCATTGGTGCAGATATGAAAGCATCGGTCAGTGGGTATCTTAAAAAGGCTTCGTTAACAGAGTTGATGCGTATTAAGGATAAGGATGCCAATGTAAAGTTCTATATCAAAGAAGGTAAAGATGACGACCACGTGAGTGAACTCCTTATGTTCGTGACGGGCCTTAAGAATGTAGAAGCTGAAGGCAGAACCTTTGAAACGGTCCTTCTTTCCTTAACGGGTGATATCGATTTGAACAAAATCAATTCCCTTACAAAAAAAATGAACCTTCCGGACGAGTTGAACAAAGCCGGAAAAAAGCAGTAGGTTTTAAGAGTTAAGAGTTAAGAGTTAAGAGTTGGGAGCCAAGCCCTTGGTGTAGCATAACCTTTAGTTTGGCTCCCAATTTTAAAGTATTCATCAACATGCCCCGAGCGAAGTCGAAGGGTCAAAAAACAAATCAAAATGAAAAAAGCAGTAGTTATAGTAGTAATGGCATTGGCACCGATGTTGGGTTTTTCGCAATCCCTATTCGATAAGTATGAAAATTCAGAGAACGTAGGTTCCCTGGTCATCAATAAAGGGCTGTTGGGCATTGTTGCCAGTATGTCTGCGGATGATACGGATAAAGAAACCCAAGAGTTCTTGGAATTGGCAAAAAGCATCGACAATATCAAGGTGTTCGTTTCAGAGGACACCAAAGCATCCGCAGATATGGCCGCTACCATGAAAAAGTATGTAAAAAAAGCTTCGTTGGAAGAACTGATGCGGGTTAAGGATGGCGATACCAATGTGAAATTTTATATAAAGACCGGGAGAAATGCGGACCATGTAAGTGAACTGCTTATGTTCGTTACCGGTATTGAAGAAAAGAAAGATGGTGATGGTAGCCCGCATTTTGAAACGGTATTGGTCACCATGACCGGGGATATCGACTTGGACAAGATAGGCTCCCTAACCAATAAAATGAACTTGCCCAAACAGCTAAAAAACGCCAAAAGAGGCAAATAATATAGAAGGAATAGTAACAAATGATAGTATTTGGGTACTATTTTATAGGGTTCAATCTAAAAACAATCAAAAAATGAGAACGTTAGTTAAAAGTATAGTGCTGGTTGCAACAGTCTTTTTTGGGGCATGTTCTTCGCAACAGAGTTTACAGGAATACTATGTGGACAGTAAGGAAAACCCCAATTTTATCTCTTTGGATATTCCTGCAAGCATCCTTAAAATGGAAGAAGTGGATTTAACAACCGGTCAAAAGGAGGCTGTGGAATCCTTAAAGAAGTTCAATTTATTGGCCTTTAAAAAGACGGAGACCAATGCGGCGGACTATAAATTGGAAAAGGCCAAAGTAAAGCAGATCCTAAAAGATGATGAGTTTGTAGAACTCATGAAAATCAATTCCCAATACGGTAAAGGGGTCGTGAAATATAGTGGTGATGAAGATGCCATTGATGAGGTCATCATTTATGGCGATAGCAAGGAAAAGGGCTTTGCCTTGGTACGTGTTTTGGGGGATGATATGAATCCTGCCCATATCGTGCAATTGATGCAAGCCATCCAGAAATCCGATTATAAAGGTGAAGGCCTGGGGGAAATCGGAAAATTCTTAAAAGGCTAAGGATACCAAACCAAATACAACCATCGAAAATCCTGGACTAATCCATAGTTCAGGATTTTTTTATTCAAAAATCTAAAAGGCACCAAAAAAACGTGACCTTCTTTTTATATTAGTGTCCTAATCAAAAGAAAACACTAAAAACAAAGTTATATCATGGAAAACGCAGAGGTCTGGATTGACAAAGGAATTGATTTTGCAGCAGAATATGGTCCTAAAGTAATAGGGGCCATTGCCATTTACATTATCGGGTCTTGGATAATTAAAAAAATTGTAGGTGCAGTAAAGAAAGTAATGGCAAAGGGAACCTATGACATTTCCTTGCAAAAGTTCTTAACCAACCTTGTTTCTTGGGCGCTTAAGATATTCTTGATTATCACGGTTATCTCTACCTTAGGTGTTGAGACCACTAGTCTAGCTGCTGTAGTCGCTGCTGCTGGTTTGGCCGTTGGTTTGGCCTTACAGGGTTCCCTTTCCAACTTTGCGGGAGGTGTGCTCATCATGATTTTTAAACCGTATAAAATAGGGGATTTGGTAGAAGCCCAAGGGGTATTAGGTGCTGTAAAAGAAATCGAAATTTTCACCACTAAGTTGATAACACCCCAAAACAAATTGGCTATCGTACCTAATGGCGCAATGGCCAATGGGAATATCATCAATTACACCGCTGAGGGTAAAATGCGAGTAGACACGGTAGTTGGAGTTGATTATGGTTCCGATATTAAAAAGACCAAAGAAGTGCTTTTAGAAATGCTAAAGGCAAATCCAAAAGTATTGCAGGATCCTGCACCATCGGTTAATGTGGAGGCCTTGGCGGATAGTTCCGTTAACTTGGCCGTAAGACCATTTTGTAAGCCGGAAGATTATTGGGACGTTTATTTTGGCACTATTGAAGGAACTAAAGAGGCCTTGGATAAAGCCGGAATAGAAATTCCTTATCCACATGAAGTACAAATCAACAAGTAGTATGCCTAACTTCTTAAACTATAAAAGACCGCAGTTAGTGCGGTCTTTTTTGTTTGGATTACTTTTCTAAAAATGAAAATGGAGACTAGAAATTCGTTTAGCTTTTTAACTTTACGGTAAGCACTTATACGCCAGTATAATTCCCCGGCGTAATTTGTTTGAGTTCCGCCTTTATGGCCTCCGAAACTTCCAAAGTTTCAATAAAATCGGCAATGGAGGCTTGGGTTATTTTTTCATTGGTGCGGGTCAACCCTTTCAAGGCTTCATACGGATTAGGATAGGCTTCGCGCCGTAAAATGGTCTGTATGGCTTCTGCCACCACGGCCCAGTTGTCCTCTAGATCTTTCTCAAATTTTTCTTTGTTCAACACCAGTTTGCCCAATCCTTTTAAGGTCGATTGAAAAGCAATAAGCGTATGTGCAAAAGGAACGCCAACGTTACGCAACACGGTACTGTCCGTAAGGTCGCGTTGCAGGCGGGATACTGGAAGTTTTGCAGACAGGTGTTCGAACACCGCATTGGCGAGTCCAAGGTTGCCCTCCGAGTTTTCAAAATCGATGGGATTTACTTTATGTGGCATGGCGGAAGACCCTACTTCCCCTTTTTTAATTTTCTGCTTAAAGTAATCCATGGAAATATAGGTCCAGATGTCCCTGTTCAAATCGATTAGGATGGTGTTAATGCGCTTTAGACAATCGAACAGGGCGGCCATATGGTCGTAATGCTCAATTTGTGTGGTGGGGAAAGAGTGGTGCAGCCCCAGTTTTTCTTGTACGAATTGTTGTCCAAAGGCCTTCCAATCCGTTTTTGGATAAGCTACTTTATGGGCGTTGTAATTCCCAGTAGCACCACCAAACTTGGCTGCGGAAGGAATATCGTTCAACAAATCGAATTGTTGTTTTAAGCGTTCTACAAAAACCGCGATTTCCTTGCCCAGACGGGTAGGGGATGCCGGCTGTCCATGGGTACGGGCCAACATAGGGATGTCCTCCCATTCCTTGGCCAAAGCTTCCAACTTTTGGTATACCTCAAAGTACAACGGCACGTAAACGGCATTCATCGCTTCTTTTAAGGATAATGGAATGGCCGTATTATTAATGTCTTGCGAGGTCAATCCAAAATGGATGAATTCCTTGTAGGCTAGTAAACCAAGGGCATCAAACTTCTGTTTTATAAAGTACTCCACTGCCTTTACATCATGGTTCGTAGTTTTCTCAATGTCTTTTATGGCTTGTGCATCTTCAGTAGAAAAGTTTTTGTAGATGTCCTGCAAGTCTGTAAACTTAGCGGTGTCAAAGTTTGCCAGTTGGGGTAACGGCACTTCACAAAGCGCAATAAAGTATTCAATTTCAACCTGCACCCGATAGTTGATCAAGGCTTCTTCAGAAAAATAAGCACCTAAGGCTTCGGTTTTGGAACGATACCGACCGTCTATAGGGGAAATGGCATTAAGTGGATGTAAAGACATAAATCCTTGGTTTTTTGGAAAGGGCAAAGATACAGCTTTAAGCCATTTGCGCTAGACCAAGCGTTGGTATTTTAAAGCTATGCTCCCTTCAATTTACCCAAGAGTTTCTTACCCCTACTTTGATACCCTGCGGTTCCGGTGGCAATGGTGTCCTCCAATATTAGCCGGAGTTCGGGGTGTATCCAGTCAAACCGCTTTCCCAAATGATACAGGGACGTCATGGCAAAGACTTTTGCGGCCACTTTGTGATTCCCTATAAACCATTCAAAACAAACGTTGACCAATTCTTCCAATGATTGGTCTGTTATCGCTTTTACAAACTCTGGCTTTTTAGTTTCAAAATAGGCCTCCGTAAGTAATTGGCAGGTGTGCGCCATGGGCCGTATACAGGATTCCGATTTAAGGTTTTTTAAATTCCCGATGAAAGGGTTTACAAAAGGGAGTATCAGGGTTTGTCGTTTTCTGATGAGATGGTCAAAGACCCAACTGGCATTGAACTCATTGTTCTTGTCTTGTTTTAATACTTCCAGCCAGATAGTTTCCGTAAGTTCTGGATGCCAGAACAGTACTTTAACCAAATACGTAACCCGTCCTTTGGATAATCGTCCAGAATTTAATTGTTGTCGTAGTTGTTCTTGGGTCACAGAAAACCTAATTTTATACCAAACCTAGTAAAATGAAAATAGTAAAAAAAATAGCGTTCCTTCTTTTGATCGTGCTTATTGGGATGCAATTTTTTCAACCCGAAAAAAATCAAACGGAAGCTTCGGATTACGTAGCTGTTTTTGAAATGGAAACAACACCTCCTTTACAAGTAAAGCAACTCTTAAAAACGGCATGCTACGATTGCCATAGCAACAATACCGTGTACCCTTGGTATGCTAGTATTGCCCCAGTGTCCTATTGGTTGGACGAGCATGTAGAACATGGTAGGGAAGAACTCAACTTCTCTGAATGGGCCAGCTATTCCGCCAAGAAAAAAGACCATAAATTGGAAGAAATGATAGAGGAAGTGGAAGAAGGGGAAATGCCTTTGAACGAGTATACTTGGACACACAGTGAAGCACGCCTCACTGAAGAACAGAAAAAACTGCTGATCGATTGGGCTACTGGTGCTAGAACTAAGTATCAAGTAGCGCAGCAACAAGATTAGGCACACCTGTTGAAGCGGATTCTGGTAATATCGTTAGGTTTTCAAAATCATTTTCACTAATACTGGGCCTTGGATCTATAAAATAAATGGGAGTACCTGCCTTTACATAGTTTACCAAACTTGCAGCCGGGTAGACTTGCATAGAAGTGCCTATAATAATCAAAATATCGGCTTGTTCGGTTAATGCGGCGGCCGTTTCCAGTAACGGTACCATTTCCCCAAACCAAACGATGTGTGGTCTAAGTTGATGTCCGTTTTGATCCACATCGCCTAATTTTAAATCTGTGGTCCACTGGAGCACCAAATGTTCATCCACGGTGCTGCGCACTTTTAGCAATTCCCCATGCAAGTGCAAAACCTTGGAGCTTCCGGCCTGTTCGTGCAAATTATCTACGTTTTGGGTAATGATCTGAACGTCAAAACGGATTTCCAGATCCACCAATGCTTTATGGCCCAAGTTTGGTTCCACTGTTAGCAACTGCCTTCTTCTTTGGTTATAAAATTCCAGCACCAAATCGGGATTTCTAGCAAAACCTTGGGGCGAAGCTACTTCCATAACATCATGGCCTTCCCAAAGTCCGTTGGCGTCCCTAAAGGTTTTTAAACCGCTCTCCGCACTTATACCCGCTCCGGTCAGGACAACAACATTCTTTTTCATAACTACCTAAGTTGGTTTTTTAGAAGTATTAAATTACACATTTTGATTATCTTGTAGGCAATGTTCAATAGGGACTTGCTCACATATTTGGAGGGTTTTTTGACCCATGGACGGATCCAACGGTTTAAAGAAGTTTTGGAGCAACGTACCAAGTACCTTACCGTTGCCATTGAAGATGTATACCAGTTGCACAATACCAGTGCGGTGATTAGGAGCTGTGATGCTTTTGGTCTGCAGGAGGCACATGTTGTGGAAGACCGATTTGGCCAGCGACTGGATAAAAATATAGCTATGGGCGCGGAGCAGTGGGTAGATGTGCATCGCTACAAAAAAACATCCGATTGTATAGCTGCATTACGCGCTAAAGGGTATCAGCTGATTGCAACAACACCCCATCATAGCAGTAGTAGTCTGACCGATTTTAAAATCACAAAACCTACAGCACTTTTGTTTGGTACCGAAAAAGAAGGACTTAGTAAGGAGGTTCTTGATAATGCCGATGGTTTTCTAACCATACCTATGTCTGGATTTTCGGAAAGTTTGAACATTTCCGTAGCTGCGGCAATTACGGTCAGCCATTTAATGGAACAACTTCGCGATAGCCCTATTGATTGGCATTTATCTGTAACGGAACAATTGGAAAAACGTTTGGATTGGACCAAAAAGTCGATTAAGGATGTGGAAGGGATAATAGGACGTTACCAACCAAATTAAGTTTTTTGTATTTTTAACAGTAACCAATAAAACATAACGATATGATGACTGCACTTTACATTGTGGGCGGACTGGTGTTACTTGTCCTTATTCTTAGCATGATTGCCCCAAAAACCTATGATGTTTCTAGATTTGTTATAATTAACAAACCAAAAGAGGAAGTATTCCAGTATTTAAGATCTCTTAAAAAAATGGACAATTGGTCTCCTTGGGCCAAGAAAGACCCCAATATGCACAAGGAGTTTAGGGGAACTGATGGCGAAGTAGGCTCCGTAAGTTATTGGAACGGAAATAAAGAAGTTGGCGAGGGAGAACAAGAAATCACCAAAATTATGGATGGTGAACGTATTGAAGGGGAACTGCGGTTCATGAAACCTTTTAAATCCGAATCTGATTGTTACCTAATTACGGAAGATGCGGGTAATAGTGAAACCAAAGTGACTTGGGGTTTTTCCGGTAACAACAAATTTCCAATGAGCATTATGATGCTTTTTATGAGCATGGACAAAATGGTAGGTAAGGATTTTGAAGAAGGCCTTTCCAGTTTAAAACAACTGTTGGAAGAATAAGTTATGGAGAACAATCCTATTGGTTGGGTAGAAATACCCGTAACCAACATGGCCCGTGCCAAAACCTTTTATGAAAACGTTTTTGAAATAACGCTACAACTTCAAGATTTTGGGGGTACGTTAATGGGTTGGTTGCCGGGAACGGAAGACGGAAAAGGGTGTTCCGGTTCCCTTGTTTTGCAGCCGGAATGGTATATACCCAACCGAAAAGAAGGTGTGCTTATTTATTTTTCCTGTGAGGATGTCACGATCACCCTTAAACGTATTGAAACGGAGGGAGGACGGGTATTACAACCCAAAACCCAAATAAGTCCGGAAATCGGTTTTATGGGACTCTTCCATGATTCGGAAGGAAACCGAATTGCGTTGCATTCAAAAGAATAGGACTTTGTTACTCCAAGCTAACTATGGAGTGGCTATTCCACCAACTCCAGTAGCGCGGTATCAAAATCATTCTCCAAAACAACGTAGCCGTTTTTAACAACGACTTCAGTTTGGGAATAGGTGTCGAACAATTTTGCGCCTTCGCCAAAGAATCCCTTTACGCGAAGGGATTTTTTGCCCTTGGGCAAATCCAAGGCAATGGCCACTTTATCCTTGTAATCCCCTTTGACAAACAGTCTTGAGAATACATAGGGTTTTTTGGATAGGCGTTTGTGTTTGCCTGCCCCAACGGAGGGATGCTTCGCTCTAAACTGGCCCAACTTTTGCCAGTGTTCATGTACCTTTTTAACTGAGGGAATGCTATCCAGATCTTCCCAATTCATGGTCGATCTAAGGTGTGCATCACCCTCGGCTCCTTCAATGGTCAATGGTCTTAGCGTTTCGTCCCCATAATACACTTGGGATGCCCCTGGCGTTAATAGCAACATATTGGCCGCTATATAGGGTTTCTTCCGTTCACGATCAAATGGACTGCCATCATCATGGGAAGTTAAGTAGTTTAATACACTTTTGCCTGCCATCTTGGTGTTCAGCAAATAGTTGTATTTCTTAAAAACCGTTTCATAATCCTTTAAGGCATCGGTCTTTAAATCAAAATTGATAAGGCTTTTAAAACCATAGTCAAAAAAATCAACGGTTTTATCCCCAAAATCAAACTTGCGACCCGAAGAAATCCCGTAGTTGTAGACTTCACCTACCATATAAAACTCCGTATCGTCCAAAACCTCATCTGGATGTTTTTTCTTCCAGGTTTCAAAGGCGTAGTCCGCTTCTTTTTTAAGCTCTGACCATGCATTTTCGTTAACATGCTTTACAGTATCCACTCGAAATCCATCCACCCCGAACTCGTGGATATAATCGGTCAACCATTTAATAATATAAAACCGTGGCGCCCTAGGATAGCCCGTACGTTCAAAAAAGAGATTGAGTTCATCCAATTCTTGGCTCAACCGACCTTCTTCCTTCCACTTTGCCAAAAGGGCATCTGGCAATTCTACAGGCTCGTTCGATTCCGTTAAAATATCCGGTAGGTTGGCCACCAAGGTACATGCAGTTGTATTTTCATAGGTGGTAAACTCGCAAGTAGGGTCCGTGCGCACCCATTCCTCTGGCCAAACGGGATCTAAATCCGTAACAGGTCCCGTGTGGTTTAAAACAACATCCAACAATACCCGTATTCCTTTAGAGTGGGCTTTTTTCACCAAGTTGGCCAAATCCTTTCTTGTACCAAAATTTGGATCAATGGCTGTCCAATCCTTGGCCCAGTAACCATGATAAGCGTAGGTGTTCCCCGTACCTTCATTGGTTGAACCATGGACTTGCTCTACAATAGGGGTAAACCAAATGGCATTAATACCCAAGTCCGAAAAATAACCTTCGTCCACTTTTTTTGAAATCCCACTCATATCCCCTCCTTCAAAACCTCTAAGTACAGCGGTGGAGTCCGTTCGGTTTAAGGTAAGGTCTTTTTTCGGATTGCCGTTGTAAAACCGATCCGTTAAAAGAAAATAGACGTTTGCACCTTCCCAGTAAAAGGGGAGGTCTTGCTTAATTTCTTCCGTTGTAACAATGCTGTTTTCTTCTTTTTGGGAATCCACTTTTTTTTCCTTTTTACAACCCATAAAAAAGGAGGTTATTGCTAAAGCAATAAGTAGTTTTTTCATCATTGAGGATTTTGTTTAAAGCTATAAAATGCTTCTTGAAATATAAAATTTATTTAAATCCCTGATGATGAATCCGTATTTACCTTAAAATTAAGATGTGAAAGTGTTAGGACAACTATTTCCTGTTCAGTACTTTATACTCTTCATAACAGCTGCTGATCGCGTCCAATATTTGTAGGTCATTGGCAGTTTGGATAAAGGATTTGGAGTAACTACAGTTGTTTAAAATGTCCTCAATATCCATTTTTTCCAATTGCAGTAGTTGAATTAGGGTTGCCCTATCAAATTTTGAAGCCAATAAGTTCCGTATTTCCTCGTCTTCCTTCATCTGCCTAAGTTTCCGCAATTGCGCGGGCCTTTTCCCAAAGAGGTTTCGCAACAAATCCGCGGGATTTAATATAGCCCCTAAGACTTTGGTAACCGCACTTGGATTTTTATTACCGGCTTCATAACTTTTGTTGAGTCCGGAAATACTGTACTGGAAAGCCGTGTTGTTTGCCGGAAGGTTTTTTACGTCAATCTCCAAAAAACCGGTAAGCTGATAGGGCCTAACGATTACTTCTTCCAGCGCATAGGCAAGCTCTGTCAAAGATATTTTGGTATCCTCAAATTTGAACATATCATTGGTCACCCGCACTTTTTGAGGTTTAAAACCTAGATAGGTAAGGTAGAGCGTATCATTTACTGCGGCCGGGATAGTGAAATTTCCGTCTTGATCCGTAATGGTCCCCTTTACCCGGTTTAGGTTGATGACATGGACACTTTCCAAGGAAAAATTAGTCTGCGCATTGATAACGGTGGCCTTAATTTCCCCTACCACGGCCTCATCTTCACTTTGCTGAGCAAACATGGGCAGGGTTAGAACGGCAAAAAAGAATGGTAAAAGTCTTTTCATAAATTTTCCCTATAACTACAAAACAACTAAAATAAAAGGGACTATAGCCGCTATTTAAGATGCCCTTAACTAATAGAAACCTTTATTCCCTTTGTCTTTGAATTTTTTAGAACCTTTCTTTCCACTCTTAAAAGAATCTTTACGATCTCTACGACCGCCACGGTTTCCGTCTCTTCCACGTCCGCCGCCACCGCCGCCACTGCGATTTCGTTTTCCACCGCGTCCACCGCCACCACCGGGGCTTTTGGACACTTCTACATTAATGAACCTACCATCCACCTTTAAATCGGTAAAGGTTTCTAAAATAGCTGGTGTAAACTGCGCTTCCGTGTTGAAGAAGGAAAAGGTATCCTTAGTATCCACTTTATAGATATCGTCTTTATCCAACCCTACTTGATCTCGTAAAAAATCTTTAAGGGTCATCCAATCGTATCCATCGCGTTCCCCAACATTGATGAAATAGCGTACGGAACCATCTTTGGAAAAGTCCCCGCCGCCATCCTTGCTATTGCCGCGTTCGCGTTTTCCAGAGGAATCGCTGGAATTTAAATCCCTTGTTTTGCTGTAATAGTTGAAGAATCTGGTAAATTCTACGGAAACAATTTTTTTAATCAATTCTTCCCGGTCTATACCGTCCAAAACCTCCGTAATGGCAGGCAAATACCCGTCAATTTCTTCGTTTATTTTGGTATCCTTTATCTTATTGGCAAGGTGATACAATTGTATTTCGCAAATCTCGATTCCGGTTGGAATCTTCTTTTCAAGAAAATCGTTTTGGATCTTGCGTTCAATGGCGGATATTTTGCGCAACTCGCTGCGGGTAACGATAACCATGGAAATTCCGGATTTACCGGCCCTTCCCGTCCTTCCGGAACGGTGGGTATAGGTTTCTATTTCATCCGGCAATTGGTAGTTGACAACGTGGGTAATATCATCCACATCAATACCACGGGCTGCAACATCCGTAGCCACCAACATTTGAATTTGCTTTTTACGAAAGGCGTTCATCACCAAATCCCGTTGGTTTTGGCTTAGATCGCCATGGAGTGCACCTGCGTTGTAGCCATCTTCAATCAATTTTTCAGCTACTTTTTGGGTATCCCGTTTGGTTCTGCAGAAAATAACGGAGAATATGCCCGGATTTGCATCGGCCAAACGTTTTAAGGCTGGGTAACGGTCACGACCGCTTACTACATAGTATTCGTGTTGTACCGTTGTTGCCCCAGAATTTTTGGTCCCAACCGTAATTTCCTTGGGACTGTGCATAAATTTTTTAGCGATAGTAGAAACTTCCTTGGGCATGGTAGCGGAAAACAACCATGTGGATTTTTCCTCTGGGGTATTGGAAAGGATGTCCTTGATGTCCTCAAAGAATCCCATATTCAGCATTTCATCAGCCTCGTCCAAGATACAGTAGTCTATTTTTGAAATGTCCACGATACCTCTACGGATCATGTCCTTCATCCTACCTGGTGTAGCTACGACGATTTGCGCCCCTCTTTTTATTTGTCTTGCTTGATCCGTAATGCTGGCACCACCATAGATGGCAACAATGTTCATCCCTTTTTCATATTTGGAATACAACTGCATCTCATTGGTGATCTGCAAGCAAAGTTCCCGCGTGGGGGACAAGATAAGTCCTTGTGTGGTTCTGGAGGCCACATCTATTTTTTGGATCAGCGGAAACCCAAAAGCTGCGGTTTTTCCGGTTCCGGTTTGGGCCAAAGCGACCAAATCGGTTTCACTTTCCAATAAAATTGGGATTGCTTTTTCTTGTACTTCAGAAGGCTGTTCAAAGCCAAGGTCCGCCACGGCGGATAGCAGGGACTGGTTTAGTCCCAAGCTTTCAAATTTTGACATAATTCGTTATAAGTAATCGCAAATATGTGTGTTGCATAGAGCGATTTTTGATACTTATAAACCCTTACTCAGCGCAACACCTGCCATACCGGCGGCGTTAATAAAGCGGCAAAGGTACTGCTAATTGCGGACTCTGCTCTAAAAAGATGTAATTAGTTAAAAACTAGAGCTTTAATGAAGTTAAATACTGCAATAGCTTAGTCATGGCACGGCCCCTATGGCTTATTTCATTTTTTGTGGCAAGTGGCAACTCCGCAAAAGTGCGGTCAAATCCAAGAGGTTTAAAAATGGGATCGTATCCAAAACCGCCTTCACCCATTTGTCGGCTAGTAATAGATCCTTCCACAACCCCCTGGAACAAATACCGTTCCTTATCCAAATTAAGGGCGATTACCGTTTTAAAATGGGCATTTCTGTTCTCGTTGTTCCCAAGATCTCGCAACAGTTTTTCCATATTATCATCGGCACTTTTCTGTAGCCCCGCGTATCTTGCCGTGTATACACCGGGGGCACCCTTAAGAGCATCTACGAGAAGCCCGGTATCATCTGCAAAACAAGGTAGACCGTAGTGTTTGGTCACATAATCTGCCTTTATTCGGGCATTTTCTTCCAAGGTGGCTCCTGTTTCCTCAATTTCATCAAAACATTGGATGTCCGTTAAGGATAGCAGTTGAAAATGTTGGGGTACCAAAGCTTTGACTTCGGTAAACTTGTTGGTATTGTGCGTAGCAAAGACCAGTTTCATTCTTTATTTTTTGTGGTCCTAAAAATAGTATTTTCGTAATCATGAAGTTAAGATTAATTCCACCAGTGGTGTTTTTGCTTTTTGCGGTACTTATGTACGCTTTGTCAAAACTCCTTCCGTTTGGACAGTTCGATTTTTTTGGCAGGAACCCCTTAAAATATGCCCTCTGGGGCCTTGGTTTTTTAGTAATGATGATTGCCATGATCCAATTCAGGCTTAAAAAAACGACCACAAATCCTTTGAAACCTGAAAAGGCAAGCCAATTGGTCGTTTCAGGAATTTTCAGTTATACCAGAAATCCCATGTATTTGGCCATGTTGTTGTTTTTGATCGGATTTGGATTGAGCTTGGGAAATGCCTTCAATACCATTACGGCAGCAGGTTTTGTGTATTATATGAACTATTTTCAAATCAAACGGGAGGAAGAAGCCTTGACCACATTGTTCGGGAAGGAATATACCATGTATTGTAAAGCGGTAAGAAGATGGTTCTAAGAAAGTTATGGATGTTATTCGTGGGTTTACGGGTAATGGCGTTAAGTCCCTTATATTCCCAAACCGATCATTTTACTTCCTTTGATGGAACTACAATTGCTTATGTGGACGAAGGTGATGGTTTTCCTGTGGTCTTGCTTCATGGCTTTATCAACTCCAAAGCTTCTTGGGATAAAACAGTTCTAAAAAAGGAGTTGCCCAAAAATGGGTACCGGGTTATCGCTCCGGATTTGCGAGGCAATGGGGATTCCGATACACCGCAAAATGACTCGGCCTATGCAGATAATGCGGAAGTAAAGGATTTGAAGTCGCTATTGGACACCCTAAATATTGAGAAGTGTTTTGTAGTTGGATATTCCAGAGGGAGCATCGTACTTGCTAAATGGCTCACCCAAGAAAAACGTATTGAAAAAGCGATTTTAGGAGGTATGGGTGCCGATTTTACCGATCCTAATTGGGACAGAAGACTAGTATTTGCCGCTGCCTTTGACGGGAATATCACGGCAGAAACCCAGGGAGCCGTAACCTATGCCAAATCTATTGGGGCAGACTTAAGGTCATTGCATTTACAGCAGAAGTACCAACCGGTGACCAGTATGGAGGAATTGTCGGAACTTCAACAAAAGGTATTGGTCATTGCCGGTGATATGGACAAAGACAACGGGAGTCCCAAGCAGCTCAAAGAAGCCATTCCTAATGGGGTGTTGGCCATAGTACCAGGTAATCATAACAATGCCTACAAGAACGAAGCTTTCTCTGCCAAGATTATCGCATTCCTCAAAGAGTGAAGACAAAAAAGGTTTTTATGCCAGTCTAGGTAACGGGCGTTTTGCCCAATGCTGGGGTTTCAAATACCCAAAACTGATAATATGCTATTTTTAAGTCCGTTTGGCTGATGATAATTTAGCGTTTTTCGGTAAAAAATGTTACAAAACACTTTTTTGACCAACTGGAAAACCGCAGTTCGATTTTATCGTTATTTTTACGGCTTAATTTTTTGATAATGGTGGAAACAAGCAGAAAATATGTCTTTGATTTTGATAGTACCCTTACAAGGGTAGAAGCCTTGGACGTGCTTGCAGAAATGACGCTTAAAGGAAAGTCCAACAAAGATGAAGTCTTGGCGGAAATCCAGCATATTACCAATTTGGGTATTGACGGGGATATTTCTTTTACGGAATCCCTGGAAAGAAGGATCAAGTTGCTCCATGCACATAAAGACGATTTGGAATTTTTGGTAAAGGAACTGCGTCAAAAAATCTCCAAATCCATCGAAGAGAACAAAGAGTTTTTCACCAGTCATGCAGAAGATATTTATGTTATTTCGTGTGGATTCAAGGAATTTATAGATCCTATTGTTGCGGAGTACCATATCCCATCAGAACGGGTGTATGCCAATACTTTTGTTTTTGATGAAGAAGGAAAAATCGTAGGTTTTGATGAGGGCAACGTACTTTCTTCCCATAACGGAAAGATAGCTTGTCTTAAAAGCCTTAATTTAGAGGGAGAAGTACAGGTCATTGGCGATGGCTATAGTGACTATGTAATGCGGGAAGCCGGTATTGCCGATAAGTTTTTCGCCTACACGGAAAATGTGCACCGGGAGAAAGCCGCTAGTAATGCGGACTATGTGACGCCTAACCTAAATGAATTTTTATTTGTGAACGATTTGCCCAGGAAAATATCATACCCAAAGAATAGGATTAAAATTCTTTTGTTGGAGAACGTACATCCCAATGCTTTTGAAAACCTTTCGGAAGAAGGCTTTGCCGTAGAATTGGTCAAGCACGCGTTACCGGAAGAAGAATTGATAGAACGGATCAAAGGTGTCCATGTCTTGGGCATACGCTCCAAAACCCAAGTCACGCAGAAAGTGCTTGATGCTGCCGACCGTTTGTTGGTCGTAGGGGCCTTTTGTATAGGTACAACGCAGATTGCTTTGGAGGCCGCCAAGAAAAAAGGGGTCGTGGTATTTAATGCGCCCTATAGCAATACCAGGTCCGTGGTGGAAATGGCGATAGGACAGATTATTATGCTAAAGCGAAGCATCTTTGCGCGTAGCATGGAAATCCACCAAGGGCAATGGTTTAAAACGGCCCAGAATTCCCAGGAGGTCCGTGGCAAGAACCTTGGTATCATAGGGTATGGTAATATAGGAAAACAACTTTCCGTCTTGGCCGAGGCCATGGGTATGCGGGTATATTATTACGATGTTGAGGACAGATTGGCGTTGGGTAACGCGATAAAATGCAATACGCTAGAAGACCTACTTTCCGTTTCGGATGTCATCACCTTGCATATTGATGACAATAAGGCCAACAAGAATTTTATTGGGGAGCGTGAGATCAATCAAATGCGCGATGGTGCCATGTTGGTCAACCTTTCCCGTGGATTTGTGGTAGATATCCCAGCCTTGGTCAACGCCCTTAAAAGTGGAAAGTTAGGCGGTGCAGCTATTGATGTTTATCCGGAAGAGCCTAGAAGTAACGGAGAGTTTATAACGGAATTGCAGGGCCTGCAAAATGTTATCCTTACACCACATATTGGTGGAAGTACGGAAGAAGCACAGCGGGATATTGCTGATTTTGTGCCGAATAAGATCATGGATTACATCAACTCTGGGAATACGGTGGATGCCGTCAATTTCCCGAATATAAGATTACCAAAGCAGAACAATGCCCACCGCTTTTTACACATCCATAAGAATGTCCCTGGGGTCATGGCAAAAATCAATAAGGTTTTGGCAAAATATGAGATGAATATTACGGGTCAATACTTATCTACCGACAATGAAGTGGGGTACGTAATTTCAGATTTGGACAAGGAATACAACAAAGAGGTAATCGCTGCACTGCGTAACGTGGACCACACCATAAAATTTAGGGTGCTGTACTAGCGGTCTTTTGCAAGAATCATAAATAGGCAGCATTGTAGGTTTCACAAGACAATTTAGTTGTTTCACAACATTTTTATAGTTTACTATATTTTTCAACTTAATTTGTAGGAAATTCTTTATAAAAAAGATTTTCAATTGAAGTTAAGAAAGAAGACGGTATTCAAAAAAGGGTTTAGGGCGTACTACCTATTGGTGGTTTCCATTATTGTAATTACCATTGCCATACAGACCATTATCCAATACTCCCTTACTAAGCAGCGCTCCACGGCCATGATCGTAAACCTGTCCGGTAGGCAACGCGCCCATAGCCAAAGGTTGTTGAACGAACTCTATTCCTGTAGGTACCATAATTGTGATTATGCGGAACTAAAACTCACCTTGAACAAATTATACCAAATGCATAATATCCTTCAAGTGGGTAGTGATAATTTGGGTATCGATAAGTTAACGGATGAAGACATACAGGCCAATTTTGTAAAATTGGAACCACATGCGGAATGGTTCAAGGATAAGTTGGAAGATTTTAGGACTATGGACCAAGTTTCCTTTAATGATATGCGGTACCACGTTGACCGTTTTATGACCATCATGGATGAAATTGTATTGCAGTTTCAAAAGAAGTCGGAAGAAGATATCAAGGCCATGCGTATCATTGAAATGGAACTGGCCATATTTTCTGTCTTTATTGTGCTCTTTGAGATTCTATTTATTGTAAACCCCATTATCAATCGCATTCTAAAACAGAAAAAGAAACTGGAAGAGATTGCTTGGCATCAATCGCACGTTTTCTCGTCACATATGAAGAATGTCAAGGATTTACAATATGTCTTAAAAGCCGAACGCATCCCGGAACGGCAGCAGGAGATTATCAAGTTTATTGCAGAGGAATTGGATAAACTAAAGGAAGTTTCCAACAATATGGTCAAAGCCCTTGAAAAAAATGAAAAGACAGAACTGCCCCATAGGACGGTAATTAAAAAGATGGGGGATTTTTTAGAAAAAATGACTATTGACGCCCCAAAAGACAAAGTTACTGATGGTGATAAGGTTCATTTTTAAGTATGGTAAAACCACGGTATAACTGCTCCACAAAAAACAAGCGTATCATTTGATGCGAAAATGTCATTTTAGAAAGGCTCAACTCTTGGTTTGCCCTAGTGTAAACGCCTTCATCAAAACCATAAGGACCGCCGATAACGAAGATTAAGTTCTTGATTCCGCTGTTCATACGCTTTTGCAATACTTGTGAGAAATCTTTGCTGCTGTGCTGTTTTCCACGTTCATCCAACAGAATAAGAACGTCCGAAGGGCCTACCACACGTAGAATGGCATCTCCCTCCTTCTTTTTTTGTTCCGTTTGGGAAAGGTGTTTCACGTTTTTGATGTCCGGTAGGATGGTCATTTCAAACTTCACATAATGTTTTAGGCGTTTTATATAACTTTCAATCAGTGACTTGAGTTCACCATTATCCGTTTTTCCTATCGCCAACAGTTGTATCTGCATTACAAATTGCTTTGTCCAAAAATAGTATTTCCTTGTCGGTTCAATTTAAAAGGAAAGCTTTTTAGTATTTTAGCTTTACCAGAAAACTCCAAATGATTTCAGAACAACAATTCCAAGAAGAGTTGCGGCTCATTATTGCAAATGCTATTCGAGAAGACGTGGGTGACGGCGATCATAGTTCGTTGGCCTGTATACCGGCTAATGCGCAGGGGAAAGCCAAACTTTTGATTAAGGACGAGGGCATCTTGGCGGGCGTGGAATTCGCAAAACAAGTATTTGCCTATGTCGATAAGGATTTGCAGGTAGAGACCCTTTTGGAAGACGGTACTTCCGTATCCTATGGGGATATCGCATTTTATGTATCCGGAAGTTCCTTAAGTATCCTCACTGCGGAACGCTTGGTATTGAACGCCATGCAACGGATGAGTGCCATTGCTACAAAGACCCGATCCTTTGTAAAGCTGTTGGATGGTACCGGCACAAAAATTCTGGATACCAGAAAAACGACTCCGGGAATACGCGCTTTGGAGAAATGGGCGGTCAAAATTGGAGGAGGGGAGAACCATAGGTTTGCCCTTTATGATATGATCATGCTAAAGGACAACCATATTGATTTTGCAGGAGGAATTTCCCAAGCCATTGCTAAGACCAAGGCCTATTTGCAACAGGAAAGCAAGGATTTAAAAATCATTGTGGAAGCTAGGAATTTGGACGAGGTAAATCAAATATTGGCTGCTGGGGGTGTATATCGTATCTTATTGGATAATTTTAACTACGAGCAGACCAAAGAGGCCGTGGACCGTATAGGCAATCAATGTCTTACGGAATCTTCTGGGGGCATCAATGCCAAAACCCTAAGAAAATATGCGGAATGTGGTGTGGATTATATCTCTTCCGGTGCGCTTACCCATTCCGTGCATAACCTGGATTTAAGCCTAAAAGCCGTTTAAATGCCACAAACCATAGCAGAACGGCTAGCGAAAATTCCGGTATTGAATTGGGGCATAAAACTGCTCAAAAAAGTGAAGTTACCCACCTTTGAAGGGCTGTCCCTCTACGATTTAATAGAAATGTATTTGGTGGGCGTTATTCGCGGTACGCTCTCCACAAGGGCCAGTGCCATTGCTTTTAGTCTGTTTATGGCCCTGTTTCCGTTGCTTATCTTTTTCGTGACCCTTATTCCGTTTGTCATTCCCTATGTGAGTGTTGGCAATGAAGATTTTGACACACAATTCTTGTTCTTTTTGGAATCTTTTTTACCTAGTGCAACGGGGGACTATTTTGGGGACGTCTATCAGCAAATAAAGGACCAAAAGAAAGGCGGGCTTTTATCATCGGCATTTTTGATTTCCATATTCTTGGTGGCAAATGGTGTCAATTCCATTTTCGCCGGTTTTGAAACGTCCTATTATGTAGAGCTTACCCGTAATTTTTTTAGGCAATACGCCTTTGCACTTATGGTAGGTTTAATTTTATCCATTTTATTGATGGTGGGAGCGGTAGTTTTCGTATACTTCGAGTTCTATATTTTGGATTATACCAGCGAATATTTCGGAAAGGTTTTTCATTACGATTCCGATGATGGAGATGTCGTATTGGTCAAAGCGGCTAGGATCGTTTTTTTCCTGTTTTTGACCTATTTGACCACGGCAATCCTATATTATTTTGGAACGGCAGAGGGTAAGAAGGCACGCTTTTTCTCCCCCGGGGCAACAATGACTACCTTATTGTTTGTGGTTACTTCCTATTTATTTGGGATTTATGTAGAAAAATTTGCCCGATATAACGAATTGTACGGTGCCTTAGGAGGCTTGTTGATATTAATGGTGTTCATTTGGTTGAACAGTAATATCCTGTTATTGGGTTTTGAACTCAATGCCACCTTACATTCCATGAAAAAAAGAGTGCTTAAAAATAGAAATGACGAATAGTATGTTGAAAAGAAGAATGTGTTTTGCCCTTATTTTTTTATGCTTGACCGCACCCTTGTTTGGGCAATCCGTATTGGGGAAATGGAAAACTATCGATGACCGAACTGGAAAGCCCAAGGCCTTGCTGAACCTGTATTTAGAAGATGGAAAACTCTATGGAAAAGTGGTGAAGATCTTGGAGAAAGGCAAAGAAAATGCCACTTGCATAAAATGCAAGGGAGATTTAAAGGATAAGCCCGTTATGGGGATGACCATTATTGACGGCTTTAAGATGGACAGTAACGGAGTTTATAAAGGCAAGCGTCTGTTTGACCCGGAACAGGCCATGACCTTTAGGGGTAAAATATGGATAGACCCCGATAATAACAATCAGTTAAAAGTACGCGGATATCTCGCCTTTTTGTACCGTACGCAAACATGGCTCCGCGCGGAATAAGGAATACATGGATTATTTTGTAGATGTTGTTTTACCCATTCCTTTGCAACGCCTTTTTACCTATCGTATAACCCAAGCGGAAGCGGCATTTGTAAAGACAGGGATGCGTATTGCCGTTCCTTTTGGTAAATCCAAGATTTACACGGCCATTGCTATCGCAACGCATCAAAGCCCGCCACAAGCCTATGAGGCAAAGGACATCCACCAAATACTGGATGACGGGCCCATGGTCAATGAAACACAACTCAAGCATTGGCAATGGCTCTCCAACTACTATATGTGTACCTTGGGCGAAGTGGTACGTAGTGCTTTGCCTAGTGCCTTGCTACTGGAAAGTGAGACGCTTATAGAGCCAATTGCCGAAAAAGAATACGATGAAAGCCAGTTGACGGACAACGAGTTTTTGGTCTTGGAAGCTTTACGGCACCAAAGCAGTTTAAAAATCCAAGACGTAGTGGATATTTTGGACAGAAAGACGGTGCTGCCTATTGTACAGGCCTTGGTAAGCAAACAGTTGATAAAGCTCAAGGAGACCCTTTATGAAAAGTACAAACCAAAGATGGTGAAGTACATTAGACTATCCGAAGCTTATCAAACGGAAAAAACCTTGGAAGCGCTTTTAAAGGATTTGTCCAGGGCTAAGAAGCAAAGTGAAGCTGTACTATCGTTTTTTCAACTCCAATCGTCCCAGAAAGGACCCATCACCTTAAAAAAGATACTGGCGTCAAGTGCGGTTTCTAGGGCGGTTATTACTGCTTTGGTTGATAAAGGGGTGTTTGAGCTCTATGAAGTGCAAACGGACCGCGTTGTTCATGATGCCCAGTTAAAACGTGCTGATGATATCCAACTAAATGAGGAACAAACATCTGCATTTAAGACCATCGAGCAGTGTTTTGACGGAGATAAGGTGTGTCTTCTTCATGGTGTTACTTCATCTGGGAAGACGGAAGTCTATATAAAACTCATAGCGAAGGCATTGGAGTCGGGTGGTCAAGCCTTGTACCTTCTTCCAGAAATTGCGCTGACCTCCCAGCTGATACATCGGTTAAGAACTTATTTTGGAAACAAAGTTGCGGTGTACCATTCCAAATACAGCATACATGAACGGGTGGAGGTCTGGCAAAACACTTTGGAGAATACCGAGCGCGCCAAGGTGGTCATCGGAGCGCGGTCGGCATTGTTCCTACCCTTTTCCAATTTGAACCTCATTGTGGTTGATGAGGAGCATGAAAGTTCCTTTAAACAATTTGACCCTGCTCCCAGGTATCACGCTCGCGATGCTGCCATTGTTTTAGCACAGCTACATGGGGCCCATTGCCTATTGGGTTCTGCTACGCCTAGCATAGAGAGTTTTAAGAACGCCAAGACGGGAAAGTATGGATTGGCCACCATTACTAGACGCTATAGTAATGTTTTGATGCCCGAAATGGAATTGGTAGATATTAAGGAAGCCACCCGAAAGAAAAAAATGAAGGGACACTTTTCCAGTCGTCTCTTGGAAGAAATGACGGCCCAATTGGAGGAGGGGCAGCAGGTTATCCTATTTCAAAACCGAAGGGGATTTGCCCCTATTGTAGAATGTACCAGTTGTGGTCATGCCAACCAATGTCCAAATTGTGATGTTAGCCTTACCTATCACCAACACCGCCATCAACTGCGTTGTCACTACTGCGGTTACCATACGGTGGTGGTACAAACCTGCCGGGCCTGCGGAAATGCTACTTTGGATACCAAAGGCTTTGGCACGGAACAACTGCAGGAAGAATTGTTGAAGTTGTTTCCCGATGAGAAAGTGGGTAGAATGGATTTGGATACCACACGGGGAAAATATGCCTACGAAAAAATCATTGGTGCTTTTGAGCAAAAGGAAATTTCCATTTTAGTGGGTACACAAATGGTCACCAAGGGATTGGACTTTAGAAATGTGGGCTTGGTAGGGATTATGAATGCGGATTCCCTGCTCAATTTTCCTGATTATAGGGCCTTGGAACGGAGTTATCAGCTTATGGTACAGGTTGCTGGTAGGGCAGGGCGTACCCAAAATAGGGGAAAGGTCCTGATACAGACATACAATCCGTACCATCCGTTACTGCATCAAGTGACTACCTACGATTATCAAAAAATGTTCGCGGAGCAGTTGTATGAGCGGGAGCAATTTAAATATCCGCCGCATATCCGGATCATAAAGATTACCCTTAAGGACAAGGACTTTAACAAGCTTAATGAAGCGTCGGATTGGTTGGCCTCTTCCTTAAGGAACGTTCTTAAAAACCAGGTCTTGGGACCTGAGTATCCTGTTGTTTCCAGAATACGTAACCACTATTTAAAGCATATACTAATAAAAGTACCCCGAGAACAGCATTTTGGAAAAACAAAAAATGGCATTAAAAGATTGGAACAATCCTTCAATGCCATTTCAAAGTATAAAAGTATTCGGTTGATCTACAATGTAGACCATATTTAACTAGACGTTGGCCAAGGCCTCGGCCAGTTCGGTCTTTTTATTTCTACTTAACGGAATTTGTCTTCCGCCTACTTCAACATTTTTACTGTTGAACTTTTCTATTTTTTCTAAGTTGACGATGTACGACTTATGTATCCTTAAGAATTTTTCGGCAGGCAACTGCTGTTCAAAAGATTTCATCGTGGAAAGGATAACGATATTCGCCTCATCCGTCACTAGTTTGATATAATCACCAAGAGCTTCGATCCATTTGATATCATTAAGGATAACCTTACGTTTTTTAAGGTTGCTCTTTACAAAGATATGCTCTTCATCTTCATCGACCCTGTTCATTTGCTCATATTTGGCAACCGCTCTTTTTACGGAAGCCTCAAAACGGGCTAGGGTAATGGGTTTGTGCAAATAATCGGTTACATCGTAATCAAAAGCTTTAAGCGCATAGTCCGGTTTCCCCGTAATTAGAATGACCTGTGGCGGGTTCTCCAAGGCCTCTAAGAGATCAAAACCACTAATAATAGGCATTTCGACATCCAAGAAGATAACGTCAACCTCGTGGTTTTTTAATCCGTTCTTTGCTTCAATAGCATTACTGTACTCCGCAACCAATGCAAGGTGCGGATGATTGTTGACCAACTTAGCTACCGCCATGCGCTGCATGGAAGAATCGTCTACAATTATACTTTTAAGTTTCATAAATTGGGGTGATTTGTGGGGTTAAATCATCGGCAAATTACATAAAAAACACGGTGAGATGCAACAAAAGATGTAAACATGGTATATTTTGTTGTGTAATCAGTAATAGGCGTGATGTAGGGTCGCATTAAATTTTTATTGTTAATAACTTCTTAACCTTATAACGAACATTTTCTAATTTTCTTGTAAAAGGCATTAAATATGTTTACTTTTGCGCTCCTTAAAATAAATGTATATATGAACCATTACGAAACTGTTTTCATTTTGAATCCCGTTCTGTCTGAAGACCAGATAGAGGAAACAGTTAAGAAATTTGAGAATTTCTTAATTAAGCATGGCGCCAAAATGGTGGCCAAAGAGAATTGGGGGCTAAAAAAATTAGCGTATCCCATACAGAACAAGAAAAGTGGTTTTTACCACTTGTTTGAATTTGCCGCTCCAGGTGAGGCCATTGGCCCATACGAGTTGGAGTTCAGAAGAGATGAACGCATCATGCGCTTTTTAACCGTTAAGCTGGACAAGCACGCAGTGTCTTGGGCAGAGAGAAGAAGAACTAAATTAAAGACTAAAGCATAGTTATGTCATCAATAGAACAACAGGCAAAATCGAAAAAAGATGGGGAAATCAGGTATTTGACCCCATTGAACATAGAGACCAATAAGCAAAAGAAGTATTGTCGTTTTAAGAAATCCGGTATCAAGTATATCGATTATAAAGACCCGGACTTCTTAATGAAATTGGTCAATGAGCAAGGCAAATTGTTGCCCAGAAGACTTACTGGAACTTCTTTAAAGTACCAAAGAAAAGTTGCACAGGCTGTAAAAAGGGCGCGTCATTTGGCATTGATGCCATACGTAGGTGATATGTTGAAATAAAAAAGACGGAAGACATGGAATTGATTTTAAAAGAAGACGTACAAGATTTAGGCTTTAAGGATGACTTGGTAACCGTTAAGAACGGCTACGGCAGAAATTACTTAATACCACAAGGATTGGCAGCTTTGGCTACCCCTTCCGCTAAAAAGGTACTTGCAGAGAATTTAAGGCAACGTGCACATAAGGAGAAGAAGGTAATCGATGAAGCCAATGCCATAGCAGAGGCCTTAAAAGGCTTGGAAATTAAAATACCTGCCAAAGTAGGTGCCGGGGACAAACTGTTTGGTTCCGTTACCAATATAGATTTGGTGACCTCATTGGAAAAAGCCGGTCAGAGTATCGATCGCAAATTCATTAATATTCAAGGGGGTTCCGTAAAAAGGACCGGCCCATATAACGCTAAAATTCGCCTTCATAGGGAGGTTGTCGTAGACTTTCCTTTTGAGGTGGTCGCTGAAGCCAAATAATGGTGGATTTTTAGTTGATAACTTGCAAAGAGCTGCCCATGTGCAGCTCTTTTTTTATGCTAATTTCGCAAAATTACGAACCCAATTTAACACAACTATGATGAAAAAAACCATGCTTATGGTACTGTTAGTCCTCCTAACCGTAACCACTGCTTTTTCCCAAGTGACCACCTCCAATATTAGGGGAACCGTGGTTGATGACCAAGACGTACCGCTTTTAGGGGCCAACGTAGTAGCCTTACACACCCCAACGGGCACAAAGTATGGTGCTATTACCAATGATAAAGGCCGATTTAACTTATTGAATTTAAGGGTTGGGGGACCTTATGAAGTAACAATTTCTTATGTTGGCTATCAGGAACAGAAAGACACCGGTCTTTACCTTTCCTTAGGTAATACGGTAACCTTAAATGTACAGTTGCTGTCCAGCAGCCAACAATTGGATGAAGTAGTCGTTGTTTCTGACCGTTCCGGAACCTTTAATGATGACCGTACCGGTTCTGAAACCAATATCGGGGAACGCGAGCTTCGCAGACTTCCGACCATATCACGTTCCCAAGCAGATTTTACCCGTTTGGAACCTTCTGCCTCCAGTGATGGTATTTCCTTTGGGGGTAGAAACAACCAGTTCAACAACTTTTCCTTGGACGGGTCAATTTTTAATAACCCTTTCGGATTGGACGCGCCAACACCCGGTGGACAATCCAATGCACAACCCATTTCGTTGGACGCTATTGACCAGGTTCAGGTTTCTTTGGCTCCTTATGATGTTAGGCAAGCTGGGTTTACAGGTGCTGCCGTAAATGCGGTAACCAAAAGTGGTACTAATGAATTTAAAGGAACGGTATACAGTTTCTTCCGTAACCAAGACCTTACCGGAAGTAAAGTTTCCGGGGAGGACATTTTTGTACCAGAATTGAACCAAACACAATATGGTATCAGTATTGGCGGTCCCATTGTAAAGGACAAACTCTTTTTCTTTGCCAATTTTGAGATAGATGATAGAGAAGATTTAGGTTCCAATTTCTTTGCGGATAGGGGACAAGGTGGCAACAATGTCTCCCGCGTCTCTGCATCGGATTTACAATTGGTTTCCGACGCTTTGTCCGGATTAGGATACGAAACCGGACCGTTTGAAGGCTTCCTTTTAGGATCGGAATCTACAAAAGGGATTGTTAAGTTGGATTGGAACATCAATGACAACAACCGTTTGGCCTTAATCTACAATTTCTTGGACGCCAGCAGGGATTTAACCGCAAATCCATTGGCTATAGGAAGAAGGGGGCCAGATTTCACCACCTTACAGTTTGCCAATAGTGGCTACCGCATCAACAATGAGATTAGCTCTTGGTTAGCGGAATTGAACTCTACTTTAGGGGAAGGAACGGCAGTAAACAAGTTGCAAATAGGCTATACCCGTTTTAATGATTTTAGAGATCCTTTTTCAACTCCCGCACCACCTATTAATATCCAGCAAGATGGTGTACGTGCCATAGTTGCGGGCCACGAACCGTTTTCCATCAACAACCAATTGGAACAGCGGGTATTTCAGATTACGAATAACATCAGTTTCTTTTCCGGAAACCATACGGTAACCGCCGGTTTCTCTTTTGAACGGTTCGATTTTTTCAACTCCTTTAATTTAGGGACCTATACTTTTTTCAATGAAAATGGAGGGGTAGGTACCTTTGCTCCGGATTTTCCTAGTGTACAAGCGTTCTTGGATGCCGTTGATAATGGTTTAGTTGGAGCCGGAATCAACAACGCGGAAGCTATATTTAACGCCAACAATGCCGTACCTGTTGGAACTCCGGGAGGATGGTCCTTAGCGGAAACAGAGGTTGGGCAATTGGCTTTCTATGTTCAAGATGAATGGGATGTCGCGGATAATTTTAAATTAACCTATGGTTTACGGGCAGATAGACCATTGTATTTCAACACTTTGGACCGCATTAATGAGAATATTGAGCGTGCACCGGCTTTTGTTCCGGGCATTCCCTACTTTGATGAAAATAACAACCCTATCTCATTAGATTCTAGGGATTTACCGGATAATTCTATCTTATGGTCCCCAAGAATCGGATTTAACTGGGATGTCAAGAACGACCAAACCTTTCAGGTACGGGGTGGATCAGGAATCTTCTCCGGTCGTTTTCCGTTTGTATGGGTAGGAAACCAGGTACAGAACGTAAACATCTTTTTCTTTACACCTACCAATCCTAACTTCCAATTTCCACAGGTATGGCGTTCCAATTTAGGTTTGGATTACAAATTTGACAATGGCATTGTAGCTACCACCGATCTTATCTTTACGAAGGACTTAAATGCGGCAACAACCTTTAATTTTGGGTTGCGCCAGCCTACAGGTTCCTTGGAAGGGCCGGATACAAGACCTATATATCTTGCCGGAGAGAATACCGGAAATAGTGCTTTTGTAATTTCCAATGTGGATGAAGGGCGTTCCTTTAACTGGTCTTTTAAATTACAGAAACAGTTTGAGAATAACTTTTATGCCTTGGTGGCCTATAACTTTTTGGAAAGCTTTGATGTGAACTCCATGTCCGCAGAGATTTCAAGTGATTTGTTCGATTTAAATCCCGTTTCCGGGAATGCCAATCAAGCGCCTTTGGCCAATAGTTTGTTTGGTAACAAGCATCGCTTTATTGGGCAGTTGAACAAGCAATGGAATTATGGAAAAGGAAAATGGGCAACTTCTATTGGTGCATTTTTTGAGTATACCTCAGGGAACCGCTTTTCATATACTTACTCCGGTGATATTAACAATGACGGTTCGTTTACCAATGATTTGCTTTATGTGCCTACGGCAGCCGAAGTACAGCAATTGGATTTTGCGGCTCCACAATTTCCTGGAAACCCAACAATTGAAGAACAACGTTCGGCTTTTGAAGCGTTCATCCAGCAAGATGAGTACTTAAGTGCCCGAAGGGGAGGGTTAGCCGGAAGAAATGATTTGACTACTCCTTGGACTGGAAGATGGGACGTGAAAATCCTACAAGATTTGAATTTTGGAGGGTTAGGTAAAAACCAAAATACGTTACAATTAAGTTTGGATATTTTGAATTTTGGAAACCTGTTGAACTCCAATTGGGGTGTAGTACAATTACCAAGATCTACCCAGCCTATTGGGGTTAACGTAGTAGTAGATGAAAATGCAGGTACCAGTACCCCTGTCTTTAGTTTTGATCCATCGCAAACGGAAACTTTTGTAGATAGCTTTGATTTGCCTTCCAGATGGCAAGCCCAAGTTGGATTGCGTTATATATTTTAGTAAAACATTTTTTCAATCCTAAAAAAGCCCCGTCATTTATGACGGGGCTTTTTAAATATTATAAGCCACCTTTCCTATTTTTGCAGAATGAAATACACCAGACTTTCAAAAGAACAGTTCGAAGAGTTGCACCAGGAGTTTGCCAATTTTTTGGCAACACAATCCATTACCGCAGCGGAATGGACCAAATTGAAGGAAGAAAAACCGGAAGTTGCCGAACAGGAACTGGATGTTTTTAGTGATTTAATCTGGGAAGGGGTGCTGGGAAAGGTGATGTATTTGGAAAATATTTCTGAACGACAAATGCACCTCTTTGAGCTAAAGGAGAAGGAAATGAAATTGATTTCCGTTAAAGTAATGAATCCAGAGATTGATTTACGAACTAAAATTGGTTTCGATTGGTTCAAGCGTAATTTTCAATCGGATTTTGTAGAGTATTTGACGGCGGCAAAGGCGTATACAGCCGATAAGAACGCGGATAAATTTGAATTGATAAGACAAGGTGCCGTAATAACCAAAGGGCAATTGTACCAGTGGTTTGATGATATCATTTCCTAACATGGACACTTAAAGTTGCAATAATGGTTTAAACAATCCACTCTTGTAGGGGAGTTAGGGTAGGCCTATATTTGCACGATAATTTATACTATGGCCCAAAAACCATCCATCCCTAAAGGAACACGGGACTTTTCACCAGCAGAAGTTGCCAAGCGTAACTTTATTATCGGTACCATAAAAGAACAATTTGAACTTTTTGGTTTTCAGCCTATTGAAACCCCAAGCTTTGAGAATTCTGAAACGCTATTGGGTAAATATGGGGAAGAGGGTGATCGGCTTATTTTCAAAATATTGAATTCCGGGGATTTTATATCAAAAGTGGACGATGTTACCTACAGTTCAAAAAAATCCAGTTCATTGGCCCCTAAAATCACGGAGAAGGCCTTACGGTACGATCTTACGGTCCCTTTTGCAAGATATGTGGTCATGCACCAGAATGAAATAGATTTCCCCTTTAAGCGCTATCAAATACAACCTGTTTGGCGGGCGGATAGGCCCCAAAAGGGAAGATTCAGGGAGTTTTATCAGTGCGACGCAGATATTGTGGGTGCCAATAGTTTGCTACAAGAGGTGGAGTTGGTGCAATTGTACGATGCCGTGTTCACTAATTTGGGTCTTGAAGGTACCATAGTAAAGATGAATAACAGAAAGGTCCTATCCGGTATTGCGGAGGTTATTGGGGCCAAACAACTGTTGGTCGATTTTACCGTGGCCTTGGATAAATTGGATAAAATAGGGGAGGACAAGGTAAAAGAAGAAATGCTATCCAAAGGGATTTCTGAAAGTGCGATTACCAAGGCGGCACCCTTGTTTGCGATGGCAGGTAGCGCAACGGAACAATTGGAACAATTGGAAACCTTATTACAGGATTCCGAAATGGGCATGGCCGGAATACACGAGCTAAAGAAAATTTTGACCACGGTTGAAGAATTGGGCCTTAAATCTGCAAAACTGCAATTGGATGTAACCTTGGCAAGGGGACTGAATTATTATACGGGGGCTATTTTTGAAGTTTCCGCGCCCAATGGGGTTACTATGGGTTCTATTGGTGGTGGAGGCAGGTATGATGACCTCACCGGTATTTTTGGCCTTAAGGACGTTAGTGGCGTTGGTATCTCCTTTGGATTGGATCGCATTTATCTGGTTCTGGAAGAATTAAACCTTTTCCCTAAGGCGGTGGACCAATCCCTACAAGTTTTATGTCTGAATTTTGGACAAAAAGAGGCACTTGCCGCTTTAAAACTCGTTTCCAAATTGCGGGAGCAAGGTATTAAAGCCGATTTGTACCCGTCCGCGACCAAGGTTCAAAAGCAATTTAAATATGCCGATAAACGCAACGTGCCGTTTGTAATTATCATTGGTGCGGAAGAATTGGCGCGAAATGAATTTATACTTAAGGACATGGCTAGCGGTGGGCAAAAGAGTTGTTCGTTGGACGATAACCCTTCTTCGTTTTTTTAATAAACCGGCTAGATTCGGGATTCGATTTCCAAAATGATCCGTTGATACCTTTGTTCTGAATTGGGTACTAAATCAGGATGTTCCGTTGCTACCCATTCCCTGAATTCGTCCAAGGTAATCCACTGTAATGCCTCAACTTCGCTATCCTGCTTTTTAAGGATTGTTTTATCATCCAACAAGCACAGAAAGGTATGATTGAATTCCCGATCAAAAATGGTTTCTGAATGGCGTTTTTCCGATTTAAACACAGCGATTTTTTCAAGCTTGTCTGCGGTAATCAGCACCCCAATTTCTTCTACTACCTCTCTAATTGCACCAGTTACAATAGACTCCCCAGCACCTATATGGCCGGCGACGGAGATATCCCATTTAAGGGGAAAGGTTTCTTTATACCTGCCCCTTTGCTGTAAGAGGATCGTTCCCTTCTTACTGTAACACCAAACGTGTACGGTGGGGTGGAACCACCCTTTGGCATGGGCTTCGGACTTTAATGCCGTCTTTCCCGTGGAATTTCCATCCTGATCAAGAATATCAACAAGTTCATCCATTGCCCAATTTTAGTAGCTTTTGATGATTTCCTAGTCGAAATAACTAAAAGTCTCCCCGGATTTTATGGTTAAAAGTGTTTCGTAAATAAGGCGAATCACATTTTCAACATCATCCTTATGGACCGTTTCCACCGTGGTATGCATGTAACGCAAGGGTAAGGAGATCAAGGCAGAAGCTACCCCACCATTGCTATAGGCAAAGGCATCCGTGTCCGTACCGGTATATCGAGAATTCGCGGCACGTTGAAAAGGAATGTTGTTCGCTTCCGCCGCTTCAATAATACGGTCGCGCAATTTTTGCTGTACGGCCGGGGCGTACGCAATAACAGGCCCTTTACCCATGGCACAGTCGCCTTGGACCTTTTTTTCGATCATGGGGGTTGTGGTATCGTGTGTGACATCCGTAACTATGGCTACATTGGGCTTGATCCTTTGTGTGATCATCTCCGCACCACGCAAACCTATTTCTTCCTGTACGGAATTGGTGATGTAGAGTCCAAAAGGAAGTTTTTTCTTGTTTTCATGGAGTAAGCGGGCCACTTCCGCAATCATAAAACCACCGGCCCGGTTATCCAATGCCCGGCAAACGAATTTGTCCTTGTTGAGTATATGGAATTCATCAGGATAGGTGATGACACAGCCTACATGGACGCCCATTTTTTCTACTTCTTCCTTATCCTTCGCACCTATATCAATAAAAATGTTGTCCTGTTTTGGGGCTTCTTCCTTGCCGCTTTTGCGGGTGTGGATGGCTGGCCATCCAAATACACCCTTGACCACACCGTTCTTGGTATGGATGTTTACCCATTTTGACGGTGCTATTTGGTGATCACTACCTCCATTACGTATGACATATAGCAAACCATTATCGGTAATATAGTTGACATACCAAGAAATCTCATCGGAATGCCCTTCGATGACGACCTTGTATTCCGCTTCGGGATTTATAACGGCAACTGCCGTTCCGTAGGTATCCGTTATAAATTCATCCACATAAGGTTTTAGATACTCCATCCAAATTTTTTGTCCTTCCCACTCATATCCGGTAGGGGATGCATTGTTCAAATACTTTTCAAAAAATTTTAAGGATTTATCCGTGATGATTTTAGCATCTGCCATAGGTATGTTTTAGGGTGCAAACTTACTAATATTCACTTTTATTTAATAATATACCCAAAGCTTTATCGTTACTTTTGATACTATATTTTGTATTGCAACCATGCTTAAGAGAGCCCTAACCCTACTTGCTTTATTCCAGTTCGCCTTCGGTTTTTCGCAGGATGAAGCGCCTTTGGATTCCATTAGCGATTACTATGTACGGTTTGAGGGGGATTCCATCTTGTTGAGTTCCATACCCTTGGAAGAGGTCTATATTTTTGGCAAGTTGGAATTTGCCGATAAAAAAGAAAAACTTCGATACTATATACTACGACGAAAGACCTTAAAAGTATATCCTTACGCCAAATTGGCAGCGGAACGCTTGGTAGAATTAAATGATAGTATTACGAAAATCAAGAAAAAACGACATCAAAAAAAGTACACCAAAAAAGTCCAAAAATACATTGAAGGTGAATTCTCCGATGAGCTTAAAAAATTAACTCGGACGGAAGGGCAAATTTTGGTCAAATTAATCCATCGGCAAACGGGAAGTACCGCCTTTGCCTTGGTCAAGGAGTTGCGTAGTGGCTGGCGGGCATTTTGGTACAATACTACGGCCAAGGCCTTTAAAATCAGTTTAAAAGAAGAGTTTGTTCCAACGGAAGTCCATGAAGATTATCTCATTGAGGATATCTTACAGCGCGCTTTTGCGGGTAATCGATTGAAACGGCAAAATTCTGTTTTGGATTATGATTATGCCTCGCTCAGTAATAAATGGAAGCAAGAAAAACAACCTAAACCATAGCTAGTTTTTCTTGCCGAATATGGCATCTACTACAATTTTTACGGAACGAAACCCCAAGTATATGGCCAAACACGCCAATACCAGCCCCACAACAAGTACAGGTATAAATAGAGGTTTATCGGTATTTTTAAAGGCCTGATACAACACTACCGGGGCAGAAAACATAGCTAGCGCCGTATACCCGAAGGATTTCAATCCTTTAACCAACATTTCTTTATCCGTTCGCATAGTTGTCAAAAGTAGGGAGAATCCCCTATATTTAGAAAAACCTTGAGATGGAATTGTTGGTATTGTTCGTTGCGATACTGTTTATCATTGTTGCGACGGTACGTTTTAAAATGCATCCGGTACTATCCCTAACGGTTGCGGCACTTTTCTCGGGGATTAGCTTGGGTTTACAAGCCGATGATGTAGTCAACACCATCACCGAAGGGTTTGGAAAAACCTTGTCAAGCATAGGCTTGGTTATCGCTTTTGGCGCTATCATTGGCGTATTGTTGGAGAAAACCGGGGCGACGCAGGTCTTGGCAAATACCATAATCAGGGCAATAGGATTGCAAAAGTCCCCAATGGCATTGAATCTGGCGGGATTTGTTATTTCCATTCCCGTGTATTGTGATTCCGGTTATGTTATTTTGTCCTCCCTTAATAAATCTTTAAGCTTAAAAACAGGGATTCCCAAACTGGTTTTTGCCATTGCTTTGGCCACGGGGCTTTACGCCGCACATGTTTTTGTGCCGCCAACTCCAGGCCCTCTGGCCGCAGCTGCGATGGTCGAAGCGGATTTGGGTTTGGTCATGCTATTAGGATTAGTGGTTGCTATCCCAGTTTCGTTAACAGGCTATTTATGGGCAAATTATATTGGAGAGAAATTGGAAGTTACGGAAGAAGGGATACCTAGAAGCCTTACTAAAGACAAAATACAGGAAGATATAGGCAAACCTAGCGCTATACAGGCGTTTATGCCCCTTGTTGTACCCATTGTACTCATTGCATTTAAATCCATAGCGGACTACCCTACAAAGCCTTTTGGGACGGACTGGGTATTTGAAGTCTTTAGTTTTGTGGGAAACCCTATCATAGCACTATTTATTGGGGTATGTTTTGCGGTGCTTTTGGCAAAGGGTTCTAACAAAGTTGGAATAGAACCCTGGTTTGAAGAAGCGATGAAGCAAGCGGGAAGCATTATTTTGATAACGGGCGCTGGAGGTGGTTTTGGTGCTGTACTGCGTACCGTGGATATTACCACGCTATTCGATTTGAATGCAACCTCCCAACTAAGTGGATTGCTGATTTGCTTTGCCATTGCCGCTATCTTAAAAACGGCACAGGGTTCTTCTACGGTCGCCATCATTACTACTGCAGCCATCGTTGCTCCCTTATTAGGTCCTTTTGGATTGGCGGGTGCTTTTGAAAAGGCCTTGGTCGTTTTGGCAATTGGCGCAGGGGCCATGACCGTTTCCCATATAAACGATAGTTACTTTTGGGTGGTCTCACAATTTTCAGGGATGGATTTAAAGACCGCGTTAAAAGGACACTCCTTGGCAACCTTGTTTCAAGGTATTGTAGCCATCGTCATGGTGTTGCTCCTGAACTTTATGTTTTAATTTTTTCTGGAAGTTCCCTGCGGGTATCAGAATTTAAAATTATAGGTTATCGAAGGGATTACACCAAAAATAGATGTGCGGATAGCTTCGTTTCTGCCACTATCATCATTTTGACTAAAGGTTATAGAGGCGGCATTCATCCTATTGTATACATTGTAAATACTAAAAACCCATTCCGACTGAAAATTACGATTCTTGTTTCGTTTTGGTTTATAGCTGGCCGCTACATCCAATCGATGGAAATTTGGAAGCCTTGCTTCATTGCGTAACCCAAAGAAAGGGATTACCAAACCTTGAAATTCAAATTGACCTACCGGAAAATTGGTGGGTTGTCCCGTTTGAAAAATAAAATTGGAATTAAAGCTCCAGCTATCGTTTAGTTCATAGGAACCATACGCGGAAACATCGTGGGTTTTATCAAATGGGGTATTGTACCATTCCCCAAAATTAATCCCTGTCTCCAAAGGGGTACGGCCCGGGGTACGTTGTTCGGATTTGGACAAGGTATACGCCAGCCAACCTTGAAACCTCCCGGTATTTTTACGTAATAGGAGCTCTAAACCATAGGCACGTGCTTCACCATTCAATATCACCCGTTCTATAGCGTTATTAGCTATCAAATTGGCCCCGTCTATGTAGTCTATCCTATTTTGTATGCTTTTGTAAAACCCTTCTGCTTCCAGGGAATAGCTTCCCTGCTTAAACTCTTTAAAGTACCCTAAGGCGTATTGATCCAACAATTGTGGCTCAATAAACGGTCCGCTTGGGGCCCATACGTCTAAAGGGGTAGGGGAGCTGGTATTTGAAAGCAAGTGTAAATATTGGGCGAGCCTTGTATAGCTGCCCTTAATGGAAGTTTTATCATTTACCGTGTAGGCAAAAGCTATTCGGGGTTCCAAATTGGCAAAAGTAGCAAGGTTAGTTCCCCTTCCCGGGTTTATCGTGTTTAAAGGGGTAGCCTCGCTATATACCAATGTGGAGGGATCAAAGCGAACAGCCTCATCGTTTTCGTAAACAAACAACTCATCTTGCCCTAGTCTATTGAATACGCTAAAACGCAATCCATAATTAAGACTGAAGTCCTTGGTTATTTTTTGTTCAACATCAATATAGGCCGCGGCCTCATTGGCAAATTTCTTGGTCAATTGGTTTTCTATAATCCCGGAATCTTCACGATTAGGACGTATTTTCCCAGGATTGAAAACATAATAAATGTTATTTAGGCCGTAGTTTATTTGTAGGTTATTATTGATGTAATGTTTTAAATCGTATTTAAGATTGAAGTTTTGGATTCCCGAATCCCATTCAAATCCAACAAAATCCAGCTCCAATCCATAAAAATAGTCCGAATAGATAACCGAAAGATTTGAAAATAGCTTGTCCGAAAACAAATGGTTCCATCTAAAATTACCGACCGCATTGCCATAAAGGTTAACAAAACGATCCCCTAGACTGAAAAGGTCCCTCCCAAAGTAGCCGGATAAGTATATGTTGTTGTTCTCATTGATACGATGGCTGATTTTTGTATTGACATCATAGAAATACGCTCGGTTATCAATATCGAACAAAGGAAGAAATAGATGGGCGTAGGATGCCCTTCCCCCAGCTAAAAAGGACGTTTTATCCTTAATGATTGGGCCTTCTACCAATAACCTACTGGCAACCGCACCGATACCACCGGTCACTTTGGTTTTTTTGCTATTTCCTTCTTTTTGAAAAATTTCCAAAACCGAGGAAAGTCGGCCGCCATAACGTGCGGGGATACCACCTTTAAATAGTTTTACGTCCTTTATGGCATCTGGATTAAAAACGGAGAAAAATCCAAATAAATGGGAGGAATTAAAGATAATGGCTTCATCCAACAGAATTAAATTTTGATCTGCGGCACCACCCCTAACGTTAAAACCGGAGGCAGCTTCCCCGGCACTGGTAACCCCGGGCAGTAATAGTAACGACTTAATAACATCCGCTTCGCCCAAGACGACGGGAATCTGTTTTATGGTATTTGCTTTTAGGCCATTAACACTCATTTGGGGGTTTCTGATGTTAATACGCTCAACGTCTTTTTCAAGTACTACTTCAGCCAACCGTTCTGCTTCTTCCTCCATTTGAAAGTTGATTTTACGGTCTTGGTCCAAGGTGATGGATTCCTGGATATCCTTGAACCCCAAGTAGCTTATCATAAAATCATATTCCCCTTCCGGTAAGGTAATGGAGTAAAAACCATACTCATTGGTTGTTGTACCCGTACTTAATTGGGGAATAATCACCGATACGCCAATAAGGGTTTCATTACTGGAGGCTTCCCTAATGGTACCGCTTAAGGTGAAACTTTGCTGTGCGGTAGCAACGCATGAAAGAAAAAGTAGCAGTATTAAAAGCAAGCTGTTTTGATGGGCTAGCTTTCTTGGTGCCCTTGCGATTTCCTTAGTATAGGTTTTGATACTGCATTTTTGGCGATTCTTCATTTATTCCACGGTTAAAAAAGCTACATCATATTCGCTAATGGAAAAATAGCCGAAAGCAAAATTCCCTGGATTCGTTCTATTGACAATATTGCCACGCACATTGGAGTTGGGAACCGAAAAAGGGCCATTTGCATTCCCCCCTGACTGCGTTAGGGTTTGATCTACGAAACTTGCAAATTCGGAATCTATGCCCAAAAGAATAACGGTCAACAAATCCCCGGGTACCACATCTTCATAAAAAAAAGAAAAAGTTAATCCGCTGTCCTGATAGAATTCGTCATCAGTAACCAGAAAATTATCGAAGCCAAAGGAAAAAAGATAAGAATTACGCTCGTTTGGCACATCCACAAAGGTTATGATTACCTCCGTTTCAGTATCCTCGTCAAAAAGAAAATCATCACCCTGTATTACATTTTCAATAGTGCCTACCCTGACCAACCGTTCCGTTGCGGTATAAATTTCGTTATTATAGGTTACCCGTAAGGTATAATCCGTATCAAATGTTATGGTCGGGAACCCATCCCTAAAAATCCCCGGTTCATTTTCAACCAAAGGATAAATCGTACCATCACCTTCATCTATCAATTCGACAACCGCGTTTGTTGCAGGAGTTATTTCGGCATTTAAAAAAGGCGCGGTAAGTGTTAAGGTTACTTGACTTATATCGATGTCTTCTTCAATTGCAGGATTGAAACCTAAGACGGCATCGACTACCAACCTAGATTCGGTAACGGGTAATTCCGGTTCAATAACCTCTTCACAAGAGAGTAGTAGTATGATACAGGGAATTAGTAAAAGATATGGTTTTCTCAATGCTCAATCACTTTAAAAGAAAAAATCGGCTCAAAACAAACCCAACCAACGCTTCACCTATACTTAGGCAGCCTTTTACCTTACACTATCCAAAATAGCATTGAAAGTAGCACTAGGGCGCATGGCCTTTTCCGCCATTTTAAGATCTGGCAGGTAATACCCACCTATTTCTACCGGCTTCCCTTGGGCATCTATCAATTCTTTAAGAATATCCTCCTCCTTTTCGGTAAACTCTTGTGCAATTTTGGAAAAATGCTTTTGGAGGTCCTTATTCTTGTCTTGCTTAGCTAAAGCCTGTGCCCAGTACATGGCCAAATAGAAATGGCTTCCCCTGGTGTCCAACTCATTTACCTTTCTTGAAGGGGATTTATCGTTGATCAGGAATTTTTCGGTCGCCAAATCCAAGGTTTCTGCCAATACGGCCGCTTTTTCATTATTGTTTTTAGTCCCAAAATGCTCTAAAGAAACTCCCAAGGCCAAAAATTCGCCTAAGGAATCCCAACGCAGATGGCCTTCTTCCAAAAATTGCTCCACATGTTTAGGGGCCGATCCTCCTGCTCCAGTTTCAAACAGTCCACCACCTTGCATTAAGGGTACAATGGAGAGCATTTTTGCACTGGTCCCCACCTCAAGTATAGGAAAGAGATCGGTTAAATAATCCCGTAGCACATTTCCGGAAACCGAGATGGTATCCTTACCATCTTTTATTCTTTTGAGGGTGAATTCCGTGGCTTGAATGGGATCTAGGATATGGATATCCAATCCATCGGTCTGATGGTCCTTTAAGTATTTTCCGACTTTTTTAATGAGCTCCGCATCATGTGCCCGTTCTTTATCCAACCAAAAAACAGCTGGCGTTTGCGTTGCTTTTGCTCGGCTTACGGCTAATTTTACCCAATCTTGTATGGGGGCGTCCTTTACTTGGCACATTCGCCAAATATCCCCTTGTTCCACTTCATGGGAGATAAGGACAGCACCGGTTGTGCCATCTATAACCTCCACCGTGCCCTTTGAGGCTATCTCATAGGTCTTGTCATGGGAACCGTACTCTTCTGCTTTTTGGGCCATTAAGCCAACATTGGGAACAGTGCCCATAGTTGTGGGGTCGAATGCCCCGTGTTCTTTACAAAAATCAATTGTGGCTTTGTAAATTCCTGCATAACTGCTATCTGGAATAACGGCTTTTGTATCCTGAAGTTCCCCTTTGTTGTCCCACATTTTTCCTGAATTTCGGATCATGGCGGGCATGGAAGCATCGATAATGACATCGCTAGGGACATGTAAGTTGGTTATCCCTTTGTCCGAATTTACCATTGCAAGACTAGGTCCCGAAGCAATGGTTGCTTCAATAGCGGCGTGGATTTCTTCTTTTTCTTTGGCAGGAAGTTCATCCAGTTTATCAAACAAACTCTCCAAGCCATTGTTTGGATTTACACCGATCGAATCAAACTGGGCTTTATACTTTTCAAAAACCTCCTTGAAATATACCTCCATGACATAACCAAAAATAATAGGGTCGGAGACTTTCATCATGGTTGCTTTAAGGTGTAAGGATAAAAGCAAGCCTTCTTTTTTTGCAGTGGCTATTTCTGTTTCCAGAAAACGTACCAAAGCTTTTTTGCTGAGTACCGTTGCATCTATGATTTCACCTGCTAGTAATGCCAATCCAGATTTAAGAACGCTTTCGCCATCCTCGCCTTTGAGCGTAATTTGAACCTCGGTGGGTTTAGCAATGGTGACGGATTTTTCGTTATTCCTAAAATCCCCAGAGGACATGCTGGCCACGTGGGTTTTGGAAGTTGATGACCAAGCCCCCATTTTATGTGGATTTTTCTTGGCGTAATTTTTAACGGCCTTTGGTGCCCTTCGGTCGGAGTTACCTTCCCTAAGTACAGGGTTTACCGCACTACCTTTAATTTTGTCATAACGTGCCTTAATATTCCGTTCTTCACCGGTCGAAGGTTCAGCAGGGTAACTGGGCAGCGCATAACCTTTGCTTTGTAACTCTTCTACGGCTTCCGATAATTGTGGAATGGAAGCACTTATATTGGGTAATTTTATAATATTGGCTTCCGGGGTCTTTGCGAGGTCCCCTAATTCTTCCAAATCATTGGCAATTCTTTGTTCATCCGTCAGGAATTCCGGGAAAGCCGCGATAATTCTTCCCGCAAGGGAAATATCTTTGGTTTCTATGGCAATATCCGCTGTTTGTGTAAATGCCTTTACGATTGGTAAAAAAGATTGTGTAGCAAGGGCTGGAGCTTCGTCCGTCTTAGTGTAGCGTATTTTTGCCATAGAGAAATAAGATTTGTTTTTAGCGGTTGCAAATATACAATTTTCAACGCTGTTAAAATCTTAAAATAAAAGCAAAACCTAGGGTGATGGTTATAAAAACAAAAGCCATATCATAGTACAAGTACGTTGATATGGCTTTTTAGAAACGCTATATGCATTTTAAGTTTCGTGTTGCCACGTTACTTTGGCCTTGGGCCACGTGCATGTCATAGTGTTTCAACGTTTAAGAAAGTTCGGGTATTTAATCATACAATCAAATCCTCCAAAAATTCCTGTTCTATTATTCCTTTTCAATTTGTCAGCATAAAAAATTGCTCTTTCATGCGCACACAAATTGCATCGTTTCTAAATAATGTTGCCATTGTTTAAAAACTTAATTATTTATGATTAGTAGTGTTACCAAAATAAATAATACAAAACAATAGTTTTAAAGAACGTAAGCTTTAAAAGAAGTACTGGTCCATTGCTTTTCCATTTCTTCTGATATAAAAGTAATTAAAAATCGACAGCAACAATAAAAACTAGATCTTTAATAATCAACAAGTTATAAACTTGTGTTATTAACATTTGTTCATAAAAAAAGCACCCATTCTTCAATGGGCGCTTTTAAAATAAGATGTTGTATGTTTTAGGACCGAATTTCTTTAATTCTAGCTTTCTTACCAGTAAGTTCTCTAAAGTAGAATATTCTAGCTCTTCTTACTTTACCTTTTTTGTTGATTTCTATTTTTTGCAAAGCTGGCATGTTTACCGGAAAAATACGTTCTACACCAACGGTGCCGGACATTTTTCTGATCGTAAAGGTTTCCGTAGCTCCGGTTCCCCTTCTTTGGATTACCACCCCTTTGAAAAACTGTGTTCTTGTTTTTTCACCTTCCTTAATTTCGTAGTATACCGTTACCGTATCGCCAGCAGAAAATTTTGGAAATTCTTTCTTCGCAACAAATTCGTTCTCTACAAATTTTATTAAAGATTCCATGTCTTTTATTTTATGGATTTAGTAAAACCAACATTCACGAATCTCGTCAGAGGTTGAATTTAATCGGTTGCAAAATTAATGCTTATTTTAAAATTGGCAATACGTTTTCTTAAAAAATACTATTCCAATAAGTCCGGCCTCAGTTGTTTTGTTCTTTTAAAAGCCTGTTCTTCCCTCCATTTTTCAATTTCCGGGAAATTTCCGCTCAATAGCACATGGGGGACTTCCATTCCTTTATACTCCGATGGTCTGGTGTATACCGGGGGTGCCAATAGGTTGTCTTGAAAGGTATCCGTTAAGGCAGAGGTTTCGTCGTTTAGGACGCCCGGCAACAGTCTAATAATAGCATCGGAAAGGACTGCCGCAGCAAGCTCTCCACCGGAAAGCACATAATCACCTATGGATATTTCCCTGGTTACAAAAGTATCCCGTACCCTTTGATCCACGCCCTTGTAATGCCCGCATAATATCATAATGTTTCCTTTTAAGGATAGGTGATTTGCGGTGGACTGGTTTAAGGGTATCCCATCTGGGGTCATGTAGATGATTTCGTCATATTCACGTTCCTTTTGGAGTGCGGTGATGCACTTATCAATAGGTTCTATCATCAATACCATACCGGCCCCACCACCAAATTGGTAATCATCTACCTGATTGTAATTGCCTTTGGAATAGTCCCTCAAGTTGTGCAAATGAACGGAAACCAGGCCTTTTTCAATGGCCCTTTTTAATATGGAGGCTTCAAACGGACTTTTTAGCAGTTCTGGTAAAACGGTAATAATATCAATGCGCATGGCGTATTCTTTGATTGGCGCAAAAGTAACGGATTATTCAATCTTTTTAGCGGTCCAGAAGTAATGGAGGTATTGGGTGTCCTTTTCCCAGTTAAGTTTTTCGTACAAATTTTGGGCGGGATTATCTTTGGCAGTTTCCAGGGCAAGCCCTTTATAGCCCATATGCAAACAGTGTTCTTTGGCTTTTTCCAGCAATTGGCTCCCTACACCATGTCCGCGTACGTTCGAATCCACATACAAATCGTTCAAAATATAAAAGGGTTCCAGGGTTACGGATGAAAAGGTAGTGAACAACTGCACAAAACCGACGGGAAGTTGATTTACATAGGCCACAAATACAACGGATTCCCCGCGTTCCATTCTATCCTTTAGAAAGGTTTGGGCTAGTACTTTGTTGGGTTCTTGCCCGTAGAACTTTCGGTAAGCCTCAAAAAGTGGCAACAGGTCATTAAGGTGCGATACATCTGCCTGGACAACATTTGTCATGTTAGTTACACGCCCTTTTTGTTCTTGTTGATTTCGTCCTGTAGTTTACGACTTATTTTTTGTTCCCGCTCCAAAGCACGTCTGCGATGCTCTTCAAATTCACTTTCCACATCGGCAAGGTTTAATTTTGCCTGTTTGGTAAGCGTATTGCTATTTTTGAACTTATAGATGAAGAGGAGCAAAAAAGTCAATAATCCTAAGATAATAGACCAAACGATAAGACTATAGGTTCCTTTGGAAATCATACTTCCAAAAAAAGACATACTATCTTTTTCTTCGGTCAATTGCTTAAGGTTTATGGTGGTCTCGTCCAATTTGGTGTTCAAAGAGGAGAGGGATGCCTCTTGCTGGCTAATGGTAGCCTGAAGTTCCGAAATATTGGTATTGGCAACGGAAATGGTATCCAGGATGTTTTTTTTTAAGGCTTCCAATTCCAAAAGGCGGACTACCTCATACCGTTTTCCCCCTTGGCGGTAATTTGTCGATTTTCGGACTATGGTCTCAAATTGCCCTTTGACCGTGTTGTCCGCAGGTGTTTCTTCAGTATTTTGGGCGTGGGAAAATTGTATAGCGAAAAGGACGCAGAAAGTTAAAAAAACGATGTTTTTCATTGGTGAATTGTTAATTATTGATTTAGAGCAAAACGAAGTTACATCAATAAAACAAACCTCCCAAAAAGATGGGAGGCACTTTTTTAATAGTAGGTATACCTTCTCACCTTTGCGATATATTTTGCCAAGCGTATGACCTGATGCGAGTATCCATACTCATTATCATACCAAATATATAGGACAATATTTTTGCCGTCCGCGGATACAATGGTCGCTTTGCTATCATAGATTGAGGGAGCGGATGCCCCTACGATATCCGAGGAAACCAGTTCATTGCTCAAGGAGTATTTGATCTGTTCTACCAGATCACCTTCCAAAGCGTACTTTTTTAGAATGGTGTTTACGGCATCTACGGATGTTTTGTGTTTTACCTCCAAATTAAGGATAGCCAAGGACCCGTTTGGAACGGGAACCCGTATGGCGTTGGAAGTAAGCTTTCCTTTTAACGCGGGAAGTGCTTTGGCAACGGCATTTCCTGCCCCGGTTTCCGTAATGACCATGTTAAGCGCTGCAGATCTACCGCGTCTGTATTTACTATGCATATTATCCACCAAATTCTGGTCATTGGTATAAGCATGTATGGTTTCCAAATGCCCTTTTTTAATTCCTAAAGAATCGTCTATCACTTTGAGTACGGGTGTAATGGCATTGGTGGTGCAGGATGCGGCAGAAAAGATTTTGGTCTTATCGGGATCGTGCTCCTTCTGGTTTACCCCATGGACAATATTAGGGACTTCTTTTCCGGGGGCGGTCAATAGTACCCTGTTGGCCCCTTTGGCCTCCAAATGCCTGGACAAACTGCCTTTATCCCTAAAAGCCCCGGTATTATCAATAATTAGCGCATTGTAGATACCAAATTTGGTGTAATCTATCTCTTCCGGCGCGCTGGCATTGATCAAATACACGGTAGTTCCGTTTATGACCAAAGCGCTTTTAGCTACGTCTATATCTACCGTACCACTAAATTGACCGTGTACCGAGTCCGTGCGCAATAGGGCTGCCCTTTTTTCTAGTACTTGGGGTGTAATTTCCCCTCTGGTAACAATGGCCCGCAACCGCAATTGGTTGCCCTTGCCGGTCCTGGACATCAATTCCCTGGCGACCAAACGTCCAATACGTCCAAAACCATAGAGCACTACATCTTTAGGCTTAATTTCTTTGCTGTCGTTGGCATCCTTTAGTTTATCTACGACAAACGCTTTTACGTTATGATGGTGGTTATCCTGCGAGTGATATTCGTAGGTCAATTTACCGATATCCAGTTTTGCTGGCGGTAATTTGATGTCGTTTATGGCCCTAAGCAGTTCTACGGAATCAAAAATGGAAATGGGTTTTTGTACAAATTCCGCGGCATATTGATGAAGGTTGATAATTTCACTTACGTTTTTGTCGATCACTTGGTTTTTGAACAATACTACTTCTATGGCCTTATCATACCAGAGATCACTAATGATCTTAACAAACTCCGTTGTGGCTTTTCTTCTATCTGCCTGAAAAGCAAGTTCTTTTTCGTAAGATTTAATATCGCTCATAATAGGGTAAGGGTTGTTTTTAGTTAACGAACTCATTTAGACTTTTTCAATTGGCTAAAAAATCGCTCTTTTAACCCTGTTTTGTCTTTTTTCTTTCCGTAGGTCCAGCTACCTGCCTCACGGCAAGGCGGGTGCAACTTAAAAAGTCGTCAACAGGGAAAAAATATCTGATTTTCGCTTCAATCCAAAAATCCAGATGAGTTCAGCGCAAAAATAGGAATTTCAATCGTTTTCGGGTGGGAAATCGGGGCATAAAAAATGCCCCGGGGAGGGGCATTTCTTCAATTTTTTTTTGGTTTACTTTTATTGAAATATCAAACGTTCCCGTTCACCATCTTCACCGATCATGGTAATGCTTGTTCTTCCGTATCTTGATATTTTGCTAAAAACATTCTTGGCATCGGAAATATCGTTGATTTCATTATCATCCACTTCTACGATGACCTTGTTTTCCAGACCATAGCTATTATACCGCTCGGGAACATTGGTAATCTTGACCCCTTTATCGGTCTTAAACCTTTTTTTGTCTTCTTTGGAAAGGTTCTTAACGGTTAACCCCATTACGGGCAA
>CALEYA010000061.1 GCA_937926215.1 uncultured Croceitalea sp.
TGGAAGGTCCGGCAATATTAAATTTGGTATGGTTTTCTACCACGGGGAATCTGCTTTTTTTAACCGTAGCAGGGGTTTTGATCTTGTTCCTTTTTATGCAACGTCCAACAAAATCCAAAGTAGAACTCGCCCTTCAACTTAAAGGGGAGCACAAACGACAGTTCGACCGTATGGATGACCCAATTGCCTTAACTTGAAAACGTCACGTCTCCTCTTCCTTGTCTTTTTGATTACCGGCCAAGCGACAGCGCAGGATACTTTTTATCAAAAACTGGCGGATGCCGCACAAACCTTGGTCAAGGATGAAGTTGCGTATGACCCTTCCTATTTTTCCATTGGTTATCCAAATGGCGATGTTCCAAAAGATAAAGGAGTCTGTACGGATGTGGTTATCCGTACCTATAGAAAACTAGGAATAGATTTACAACAAAGAGTCCATGAAGATATGGCGGCAAACTTTACTTTGTATCCCAGCATTTGGGGACTAAAACGACCTGATAAGAATATTGACCACAGAAGGGTCCCTAATTTAATGGTATTTTTTGAGCGTTTTGGAACCAGCTTAGAGCCAACCAAAAATGCCAAGGACTACGCGCCGGGGGATATTGTTTCTTTGGGTTTGGGCGGAGGTAAGACCCATATTGGGGTAGTCACCGGACTTCAAAACCGAAACGGCAACCGTTATTTGATCATGCACAACATTGGAGCGGGCCAAGTGCTACAGGATTGCCTTTTTGATTTTAAGATTATAGGCCATTATAGGTACAGAGGATAACTATTCCTTTTTTAGTTCCAGCTTCTCCGCAAAATAATCGCAGAAATCTTTCATAGTAGCGGTCATTTTTTCATCTTGGGTCGCCTTCATAAAAGTATCGGCCATGGTAACCAAGGTCTGATGGAAGAAAATCTTCATTTCATCCACGGGCATATCCTTGGTCCAGAGATCGATTTTCAACGACTCTTTGTGGGCACTGTCCCAAACGGAAAGCATCATGGCTTTAGCGGCTTCATTGTCAATCCCGCCATCTTCCGCAGACCAATTTAGGGTTTCAGGCACCCTATTTTCATCCAATCCTACTTCTAAGGTTATTTTTGAGGTATGTACTACCGCCATTATCGTTTTGGTTTATAGTTCGATTGTTTAAAGATTTCTTCCGCTGGCATATCCAATAGTTCCACCAATGCAATTTTTGAAGTATTGTTTGCATAGGCCCTGACGATTTGCCATCCAATATAGCGACCTATACGCCCTGGGGATTCACTATCCAACTCCAACTGAAACTTTGAAAAAGGGGCCGGGTCCAAAAAACGGCGGTCCAATTCCACTCCCGTGTCATACAACAGTTCCTTTTCAATAAAATACCGCCAAATCTGCTCTTCGTTATCGTTTGCCCATTCCAACTCTTCCTGGGTATAATTGATACGTTGGTAATCCGCAGTATTGGGCAATAACAAATCTTTTAGGTACAACTCCTTTCCATAATATATCATTCGGGATAGAAAGGTGCGACTGCGCGGATAGGTGTTCGCCTTTTTGGCAAATGCACTAGCCACATCAGACGTCAAATACGCTTTATCAAGTTGTTGTGCCACATAATTGGGCAAGCCAGCGTAAAACCTATGTGTTGCGCCCAAGTAATTGTCCAGGCCTATCAGCAAGAATTCATCCGTAAGCACCACCCGGGTATCATACTGCACATCTGAAATTAGTGTAACCGTTTTTGGTGTATCAAAATCAGGGAAATAATACCTAATGTGTTTAAAAAGGCTTTCCAAGGCTTCACCTTCTTCTTCAAAATCCTCAAAAGTATCGGCAACCTCACGTTGGAGTTCCAGTTGTAAGGTATCCGTCAATTTTGCCATCCAAATACTGTCCGGCACCTGCACGGGAAAAAGGTAAGGATAGTCGCTCTTAAGCTGTGGCAAGCTTTGTTCCGTGGCTTTTGCGAAGTTCAAATCAAACCTTTCCAATTTAAAATCAATTGGAACAGCATTAATTTCCCGTTCCAATTTTCCATCATCCTTACAAGAAAGAAAAACCAGAAGAAACAACGAAATCAAAAAGAATTTAGCTTTCAACTTTATTTTTAACAAAACACCGTTTAAATTTACAAGCAGCAAAGGTAAATTTTTGAACTTAAAATAGTGCTATGCAAACCGAAAAGGTAATCGACCATATCGTAAATTGGCTTAAGGACTATGCCATTAATGCCAATTGCAAGGGATTTGTCATTGGTGTCTCCGGTGGGATAGATTCCGCGGTGACCTCCACACTTTGTGCTCGAACAGGTTTGGAATTGCTTTGTTTGGAGATGCCCATCCACCAAGGAAAAAACCAGGTAACCCGTGCAGACCGGCATATTGATTGGCTTATGGAGCATTACCCTAGTGTAAAAAGACAATCGGTGCAGTTGACCCCGGTGTTCGATTCCTTAGTTGAGGCATTCCCCAAAGTAGCGGATGAAGAAGAACGTTTTATGTCATTGGCCAACACCAGAGCGCGTTTACGTATGACCAGTTTGTACTATTTTGCGGCCTTAAAGGGATATCTGGTTGCCGGAACAGGCAATAAAGTGGAAGACTTTGGCGTTGGATTTTACACTAAATATGGCGATGGAGGCGTAGATTTAAGCCCTATAGCCGATTTGGTAAAAACAGAAGTTTACGAACTGGGAAGGGTTTTGGGAGTAAGCCAAGAAATTATGGATGCCGCACCAACGGATGGACTATGGGGAGATAGCCGTACCGATGAGGACCAAATAGGTGCTAGTTACCCAGAATTGGAATGGGCCATGAAAATGGATGATGCTGGAAAGCAGATTTCAGATTTTTCCCACAGGGAGCGGGAAGTATTTACAATTTACAAGCGGTTTAACACTGCAAACAAGCATAAGATGGTTCCTATTCCCATTTGCGAGGTCCCAGAAACACTAAAAACAGCCGATTAACCAAAAAAATAACGTTTAAGACGAAAAAAACCATAATTTACCTATGGTTTTACAAAAAAAATTACAAATTTGTGATTCCATAGTCAACTAACCCTTCCTTTTTTGTAAGGAAATATGTACTAAACACGACAATAACTATAGAAACTAAAAGTAAAACCACTAAACATGATTAATGTACTCATTGCGGACAACCATCCAATTGTAACACTAGGCATCAAAGAAGTTCTAAAGAACACCTCTGATATCGAAGTCGTTGCGGATGTGACGTCTACGACAGCGCTTTTTAAAGCGTTAGAAAAAGTCTCCCCCGACGTAATTATTTTAGAAATGGATATTCCTGAAATTAATGGAATAGCGACGTTGCGGAAGATTAAACTAGAACACCCAGACATAAAAGTATTAATGTACAGCGGACAATCCGAAGATGTTTACGCGCTCAGTACCATTAGGGCCGGGGCCTTTGGCTACCTGTCCAAAGCGGCGGATGCGGAATATGTTGTAACTGCAATACGTAAAGTTGCTGAAGGCAATATGTTCATCACCAATGAACTGGCCCAAAGACTGGCTTTTGATGAAGGTACCCAAAAACCAAGAAGGTTCTTTAGAAAACTTTCCACTAGGGAAGTAGAAGTATTGAAATTGTTGGCGAGCGGAAAACGTAATAAGGAAGTCGCGGAAGGGCTTAATCTTAACGAAAAAACCGTAAGTACCTACAAAGCAAGATTGATGCGTAAATTGAACGTGGATAACCTTGTGGATCTGCTACAACAAGCCAAAGCATTGGAATTGTACTAGAATTCAATAAAAATTACCATAAAAACCTCAGCTATGCTGGGGTTTTCTTTTTTTAAGACAGTACCCTGTTCAATTTTGCATTGAGAAGTTTGTTCAATTGAAGGTAATTCATGATCTCCTCTACAATTTCCTTATGTTCTTGGGAGCGATTTTCCTCCGTATCTTTTTGCAGTTGGGCAATCCTGTTTTTTATTAAACTACAACGCAGCGTTAAAATGGTTTCGCCCACCAATTGGGCTATCCCACTTTTCTTGTCCTTAGGGTAAATATCCTTGCGTTCCCAATCGTGTAACACATAACGCTCTTCCTCCATCAATATGGAAGACACTTCTTTCACCGTTTCTTGATCCAATTCAGCCAAAAAGGAATTTATGGAAAGCTTTCCGTCCGCATTCAGTTTTTCGATCAGCGTGTAATAGATATACTTAAATCTCTCATTGGAAAGTTCGATCTCATCTTCCTGTAGGTCCAAATAGATTTTTTCATAGACCTTGGCTTCTACCGTTTCAGGTGTCAAAGCAAGCTCCCCTTCCTCATTCTCTTTTAAGACAAGGTCTTCAAACTCCTGGTCCATATGACCATACAACAGCAGTAATTCTATAATCTTACGTTCCAGTTCATATTGCACGTCTACTTTTTCAACAGCAATATCATTCTTTACTACCTCAAAAGCCTGTTGTTCTTGCTTTTGTTTTTTAGCGGACTCATAACGCTCCTTTTTATCAATTTGGGCCAAGGTATTATATAGCACCTCCTCAGAAATCTGCATGATCTTAGCACATTCTTGAATGTAGATTTCCTTTTTAATACGGTCCGGTATCTTGGCAATACTTTGAACAATATCCCTAACCGTATCTGCACGTTTTATTGGATCGTTAGCAGACTCCTTTGCCAATAAGGACGTTTTAAACTGAATGAAGTCCTTGGCATTTTCTTGCAGGTACAATACCACATCTTCCAAGGCATTGTTCTTAGCAAAACTATCTGGGTCATCCCCTTCTGGAAAGGTGCATACCTTTACGTCCATTCCCTGCTCCAAAATAAGGTCGACACCCCTTAAGGACGCACGCAAGCCCGCCGCATCACCATCGAACAATACGGTAATATTCTTGGTAAGCCTATTTATAAGACGTATCTGTTCTGGGGTAAGGGCCGTTCCACTGGAGGCTACCACATTATGGATACCCCTTTGGTACATTTGGATGACATCCGTATATCCCTCCACCAAATAACAATTGTCTTCTTTGGCGATTGCTTGTTTGGCAAAATAAATGCCGTAAAGGACCTTGCTCTTGTGATAAATATCGCTTTCTGGGGAGTTTAGATATTTGGCCGCTTTTTTATCATTGGTCAAAATTCGACCACCAAAACCTAAAACCCTACCGCTCATGGAATGAATGGGAAACATTACCCTTCCTTTGAACCGATCAAACTTCTTGGATTCCCCTTCGGTTTGCTCCTTTACGATGGTCAATCCAGTTTTGGACATGAACTCCAATTGGTACCCCTTATCTATGGCCGTATTCGTAAAAGCGTCCCATTGATCAAGATTGTAGCCCAGTCCAAATTTTTTGATGGTATCGTCCGTAAAGCCACGTTCCTTAAAATAAGTAAGTCCAATTGCCTTTCCGGGCTCCGATTCCCAGAGTGTTTCCTCAAAATACTTTTGGGCGTATTCAGAAACAAGGTACATGCTTTCGCGCTCGTTGGCCTGCTCTTTCTGCTCATCCGTTTGCTCCGTCTCCTCAAGTTCTATATTGTACTTTTTGGCCAAGTATTTAATCGCCTCGGGATAACTAAAGTGTTCGTGTTCCATTAAAAAGGCCACTACGTTTCCGCCTTTACCACTACTAAAATCCTTCCAAATCTGTTTTACGGGAGATACCATAAAACTGGGCGTCCG
>CALEYA010000062.1 GCA_937926215.1 uncultured Croceitalea sp.
ATGCGGCATCCTTGAGGGAAATTTTTGTGGATTCCTATTCAGACGAAAACCAAAAAATAAAGTTGTTCGATGAATTCATCCGTGAATTGGACAGTACTACTGTAAAAGCCTTGGATTACCAAAGTTATTTAGAGAATTTCAACTCTTTGGACGCACGTTTTCATCAAATATCAGTGGTAAGTTCGAATAACGAAGTAGCAAAAAAGATTCAACCGGCCCTAGTGGGCTCAATTTCCTCAAATGATTACTTTAAGTTACAAAAACAGATTAGCGATGAAAATCTAGCTTTACAAGACTCCATTATTAACAATCAATTCGTTGAAGTTGACTCCCTCCAAAAACTGTACAAAATTGTTTTGGTAAAAGAAGCTGAAAAATCCATGCAGGGTACGAGTATAAACTTAGCGGAGAATGGGGAATCTCAAAATAAGGAACTGGCCTTGATCAAGGAAAGAGATGTGTTGAAGAATCAATTGGTAAGACTAAATCAGGATCGTGCTAATAAATCTGAAATAGTGAACATAATAAGCGACTTTCCCTCCAGAGGTGTTAAGATGAAAGGATTTTGGAACAGGTATGTTTATTTTTTGCCGGTAGTTTTTCTTTGCGCAGCACTTGTATTTCTCCTACTGAAAAAACTTAATAGGTATCTTAAGGAGAGAAGCTGATTTTAATTTCTTTTTTGCACAGCGCAAAATCCTGAGCTGATTATTATGGATTTCAAGTCTTTTATGCGGAATAATCAAAGCATTGAAATATGGGTTAATCTGTTGTGGCTTTTTTTTGATAAGGTTTATGGTGCTCTGTTTACTCTTTTTATTTATAGCCTTCTGGCAAAATATCTGGGGAAAAATCTTTTCGGGGTATGGAATTATATTGTTGCCTTTGGAACAATCATACCTGCTTTAGCAGGTTTGGGGCTTAACTTTATAATTGTAAAAAAAGTAAAGGAAAACCCTATTTTAGCCCAAGGTATTATGAACACTGCTTTCATGATGCGAAATCTCGCTGGAATATTGGTTGGCATCATATTTTTTACAATCTACCTCATAATAGGAATCAATATCGAAAATCACTACCTGTATGTAACAGCATTGGTATTCGTATCCCAAATTTTTTTGAATGGAAATGTTTTCGTTTTTAAAAATGAAGCAGAATTGAATAACAAACAAACGGTAATTTCAAGGAATATCGCTTTAACTATTGGCTGCTTACTTCGGTATTTAGGAATAAAGTTTGATATGAACTTGATTTTTTTTGGTCTGGTAAATGCGTTAGAATATGCTATCTTTCTTTCAATATCATTTTATCAGCACAGCCGCACGGAAAAAAAGGGATTTAAGCTTGAAATAAATAAAACCATTTGTGGGTTTTTATTCATTAGAGGACTTCCGCTAATGTTGTCGGCGATAACGGTAATTCTATATCTTAAAATAGACCAGCTTATTATTGGATATTTATTGGATAACGAAAGCGTTGGGGTGTATGCTGCTGCTTCAAGAATTACAGAAATGTTCTATGCCGTACCTGTGCTCATATCTTCGGTTTATTATCCAAGAATTGTTGAGATGAGAAAAGATGTGAAAAAAAGAAAAATGGTATTGAGACAGTTTTATTTTATAATCATAACATTAACAAGTGGACTTACTTTTTTTGTGATTCTTTCCTCAAAATATATCATTGAATTTTTATTTGGAACGGAATTTTCAAAAGCTAGCGAAGTATTGGTTGTATATTCGTGGTCCATTTTATTTATGGCTTTGTTAGTAAGTAGCAGTAAATATTTACTGTCTATCGACAGGAACGATATTATTTTTAAACGAAGTGTTATGGGGTTGTTGTCAAATGTTATTCTAAACTTCGTTTTGATTCCCAGATATGGAATTTTAGGGGCTGCTTGGTCAACTTTAATTTCGTATAGTATTGCTGCTTATTTTTCCAATGTTTTTTTTAAAGTGTTGAGGCCGGTAATGTTGGAACAAGCCCTCTCCGTTTTTTATTTTTTGAAATTGAAAGCATCCAAAAACAAGGTTTAAATTGACTACAAAATTATGAAGCTACCTAAGTCAATAAATTACTTTTACCAATATTACTTAAGCCCAGGACTTGGGAATAAAAAGTATATTCTCCCTTCCCATGTAAACTTTCCAATCACAGACAACTGCAATTCTATGTGTAAAATGTGTAATGTTTGGAAAGACAAATCCACGAATGAACTTTCTTCGGAGGAAATTAAGGAATTATATTCTGATAAACTTTTTTCTGAAACGAAACACTTAGGGATTTCAGGTGGCGAACCCACTTTAAGAAAAGATTTATTAGCCTGTATATCTTCAATCTTGGAAGCTATTCCTAGTCTTCAAAGCCTTTCCATTACTTCCCACGGCTTTCATCCCAAGAAATGGGCAAAATACCTGCCTGATATTGTAGAGTTATGTAAAAAGCACAATACTTTTTTCAAGCTAAATGTAAGCGTCGACGGAATTGGCAAACTACATGAAGAGGTAAGGCGTATTGAGGGAGGCTGGCAGAAGGTTCTGAAAACCTTGGAAATTGCTAAAACCAACAATGTTCCCGTACAGATTCAATGTACTGTCTCCAAGCATAATGTTTTTGGAGTAAATGAAGTTTTACACTTTGCCAAAACCAACGGGATTGAGTATATATTCAGAAGAGCAACCAGTATTAATAGACTATATAACAAAAAAATCACCGATGAATTTTTCAATAGTAATCAAGATGACTCATTTTTCGCGGATTTTATAACTTCCAATACGGTAATGAAAAGTACGAAAAATCCTGGGAGAAGACTTTTATATAGGGATTTGGAAAGAAGATTGACTTCCGGGGGATACCGAGAAGCACCGTGCCACTTTCAATATAACGGAGTGTTGATTTCTGCACATGGCGAGATGTTCCATTGTTCTATAGACGAACAGCCTTTAGGTGATTGTAGGGCCAAAGACCCATTTGAAATCTATTTTAGCGCTAGTTCAAAAGAACAACTTGCTGACTTGATAGATAATACCTGTCCAGGTTGCATACACGATCAAGCAGGTGCTTGGAATCCATTTAAATTAATCCGAGAAGTGTTGTTATCCAAATTTGGCTTTCTTGTCAAATTAAATCAACTTCTAATATTTGGAACAGCAAATATTGCTTCGATGTTTGGATACTCTCCAAGAAACTTGGAGATTGCAAAAGGGAAAAATTTAACGGAAAGCGCACATGTAATTGGAGCTTATGGGGGAGAACATGTTGGTGATTCTGCAATTTTAGGAGGTGTGATATTAAGAATAATGGAAAGACACCCAAACACGGCAAATATTATTGTGTATAGTAAAAGACCGGATAGAACCATGTTTTGGGTTAGAGGGCTTGATATCAAACAGAAGATAGAAATTAGCGTGAAGCCTTATTCCACATTGAATAATGTGAGCACATCCGGAGAGGATAAACTTTTCTGGGCGGGAGGGCCCATCATGGAAATGCCCGTTGATCTTTTTGAACATTTGGAAACGATAAAAGCGTTTGTTAGAGAAGGGCTTGATTTTGAGATTATCGGTTGTGGTTGGGGGCCATTTAAAACGAAATACTCGTTGATCAAAGCAATTTCTATTCTTAAAAATGCTGGTTACGTAGAAATGCGGGATAAATATGATTTGCCTGTCAGTTATACGCTTAAACAGGACCCAGCATTTGACTATCTTTTTCAAGAAACGGAAGAACAGATTAGGTTAAGTTGGTCAAGGACAAAAATTGAAGAATTTATAAAAAATATTAAGGAAAAAGATGTTCAAAAATTGGTTTTACTTAATCTAAGGCCAATATGGGACAAGTATAACAAATCAGGTAAATCCTCCAAAGAGTTAGATGAGAAAATGGTAGATGAAGTTTTTAAGATTATTAAAGAAATACCCAAGGACATAGCCATAGTTTCAGTCCCTTTCAATACCGATCATTATGGTTTTTCTGATATGGAACCCGCCTTGGCATTGAAAGATAAGTGTAATGCCGCCAACATTGGATATTATCATGTATTTGACCGGGAATTGGATGCTAGGGACATGAAGTTTTTTTTAAAGAATTTCGATATTGGCATTTGCATGAGGTTTCATGCCTGTATATTCTTGCGAAGTTTAAAAATTCCAACTTATGGCATCGATTATACGGCAGGAGAAATTGGCAAAGTAGGGGGGTTGTTCAAGTCGTTTGACGACGACAACTGGTCTAATATTTTGGAATTCAATCATCAAGATGTCATTGATTTTATTGAGAAAGTAGATTAACCCTATGAAAATTCTTATCGTTCATAACAGATATAGACAGTTCGGTGGGGAAGATACAGTAGTTGAACAAGAGCGTATCGCGTATAAGCGCTTGGGGCATGAAGTTAGATTGTTCCAAGAAACAAATGAAAACCTGAGTCTATTTGATTTGTTTTTTTCAGTTTTTAATATCAAATCTGCCTTAAAATTTCGCAAGACGATGAGCTCCTATAAACCGGATGCCATACATGTACACAATTTTATTTTTAAGATAACTCCTTCGATTTTATGGTTTATAGGTAATAAGCCTAAAGTCTATTTAACCATTCATAATTACAGGTTTTTATGCCCTAGTGGAACCCTCTTTTATGATGGAAAAATAAATATTGATTCCAAAACGTTTCTAGGGTTTCTAAGAAACATTAGAAAAGGCGTCTATCAAAACTCAATGTTAAAGACCTTTTTTTTGGGAATGGTCTATCGTATCAATTATTGGTTAGGCACTTTTAATAGGATTGACAAATTTGTTTTTCTTACCCCATTCTCTCAGAGTGTACATGTTGATTGGAGAAGGAAGCTTTTTTCCAATAGCATAATAAAGCCGAATTTCTTAAATAGTCCGCATGACCCCAAACAAAGTACTAGACCTATAGACCTCATTTTTGTTGGCAGGCTAAGCGAAGAAAAAGGAATTGACTCGATAATAGGCATATTAAAAACACACGAATCGTTAAATATACACCTAGTAGGAGACGGTCCTTATCTAAACGAAATTAATGAGTTATGTTCAAGTAGTGATCAAATTACTATTCACGGAAAATTGAACAGGAAAGAGGCATTGGATTTAATAATGATGTCTAAATATTTAATTTTCCCTTCAATATGGTTTGAAGGGATGCCAATGACCATAATAGAGGCTTTTTCCATGGGAACACCGGTTATTGTAAAAAATCTTGGAGCAATGGCTTCAATGGTGGTGGATAATAAGACAGGATATCTATATGAAGACATTGAAAATCTGGATAAAATTTTGAGTAGTATAAAAGAAGGCCCAAAATGGGTAAGTTTAAGTTCAAACTGTCGTAAAGAATTTTGGGAAAAATATAGTGGAGATATTGGGATGAAAAATCTACAAAACATGTTGGATAATCTATGAAAGTGAGGCTAAACCATATCCAGCAGGTGTTTTTGGCTTTTTTGTTTCTTGCCTGCTTTATGTTTGTTCGAAAGTACCTGATTCTTGTATACCCATTTATAGTATTTGGGATAATACGGGTATTTAGATTAAGATTGAACAGAAAAGGCTTGATATTGATATTTATGATTTTGGGGATATCATTGCTGTCTTCTTTAATCAATGGACTTTGGTTAGTCAACAATGTTTTATCTCTCTACATTTTTTTACCTTCCCTTGTACTTATTATGGCTAAAAGAGAAAGAAACACTTTTGCAAATGAAGCTCTTCGAAGTCAATTCTGGAAAATATCGAGCATTATTTTATTGTTTGTAAACTTTTCCGCTCTTTGCACTTTTGTTTATACACATTATTCACATCGCTTTGTTGCTCCAATTACATCGGATTTATTGGATGATGCTTTTTATGGATTGTATGGAAAATACGGTCTGGGAGGACACATTTTAAGTGTTTTGAACATCATTTATGCGGTCAGATTTTTTTTTGTTAGAAGGTTTAAATTGGCCCTCACATTTTTAATATGCTCAATATTGGGATTTTATGGTCTAGGGTTGCTTTTGGCAATATTGTCCCTTTTAGTAAGCCTTAGAAAAAGGATACTCAGTAGAGGTAGTCTCAAGGTGGTGTTTGCGGCGGTCACGCTTATGGCTTTGAGCGTGGGGGTAATACGGACCATAAACAGGCATAATTATGATTATATCAAGAACACATTGATGTCTTTTGTTGATAATGCAAGTTTTGACTATCATGAAGAAATGAAAAAAGCAAACAATTTTCAGACCACAAGTGTACCAAGGAAAATTACATTTTACAAAGGAGTTGGTTTACGAATAATGGAGACCCCAAGTATTCTGCTTTTGGGAACTTCCCCTGGGACCTACAACTCCAGGACTGCTTTTTTGTTGAACGGGGACATCTCTAGAACCAAAATGTTGAGGGATAACGTCAAAAAGAGACCACCCTATCATCAAATAGACGTTTTCCCGTTGTTTAATACAATTACAACTAGAGTTCCGTGGATGGGAGGGACAAGAAACCAACCTTTTTCATCTGTTATTTCGATATTTATGGAATACGGATTTCTTTTAGGAACCTTAATCATGTTGGTTTTTTATAGATTTGGGTCAAGAGTTATAAAGGAGTATAAAGAGACATTAGATTATTACCCTTTGCAGTTTATCCTAATATATACTTTTTTTCTATCATTTTTTGTTTACTATTTTGATTTGATTGAATATTCATTACCTATCCTCATATTGTTGAAAATATATGAAATAGTGCCACCAAAACCCATTCTTAATAAGGTGCGGCAAAGCTAAGATGGAAAAGAAGATATACATGACATTTTTGATTGTTGCAGCAATCATTCCTTGGAGCAACTCCTTGTCGACCATTTCTTTGTTTACTCTTGGCTTGTTGTTGATTCTTTTTTATCGGAGAGAAGGAATTAAAATTCATTATCGGGCCATTTTCCTAATTTGCGTGTTGTTCTTAATTAATGTTGTCGCTTCTTTTTTTCAACCAAATATGGGGGAAAACTTTTTACGGGTAATTGGGCAGTTCCATCTCTTTGTGATACCGGTATTGTTTTTTCTCGGAAAACCTCCAATTTCAAAACAGGACAAAGTAAAGATATCCCTCACTTATGCCATTTCTACCTTAATTATGGCTTGTACGAACTATATATGGGCCGTTTTTGTTGCTTATAATCAACATCAGCAATTCATTAAAGCTATTTCCACTGTTAAGTATGATGTATTTTCAATGGCTTTGATACATCATCATCAATTGTATATGGGAATGTACTTATCCTTTGCTGCGGCAATTTTGTTTTATTTATTTTTAAGGAAACCTTTTGACAAAAAAAGCTTTGCCTATTTATTCCCGTTTGCGATTACCGTGGTTCTTATTGTAGTCTTAAGTGCTAGGATGACCTTTTTAACTACAATATGTGTTATAATCCTGTTGGTATTCAAGAAAAGCTTTCCTCCTCTACTCAAAGTTGGCTCTTTTGTTGGAATACTCATCCTTTTGGTTTTGGCATACAGCTTTAATCCAAAACTACAACGACGAATAAATTTCATCAAGGATTTTTCCTTAGAGTACAATTATCATGAAGATTGGGCTTATCAGGGTTTGGCCCTAAGACTAATGAACTGGGAATGCTCTCTTTTAGTAGCACGGGACAACATATTTACCGGGGTGGGAATAGCAAATGTACAAGAAAGTTTAGATGTTTGCTATAAGGAAAAGAAGTTCGATTCTATTTTATGGTTCGACAAGAATCTAGGAGCAAAATTTAACTCACATAACATGTATTTACAGACTTTCGTAGCTTCGGGAATATTTGGATTTTTACTATTTCTGGGCAGTATTTTAGTGCTGTTCATTATTGCGAATAAGGGTAAAAACGAACTTTTATTGATTTTTCTTTTTTTGTTTTGTTTTCAGGGGTTGACCGAGTCTTTACTTTATCGAGAAAAAGGAGTGTTCTTTTTTGCTTTTTTCTGTTCATTACTTATGATTGAAAATAAAAACACCAAGGTAATATTACCAAAAGCTAACCAATGAAAAACCCTTTGTTTCATCTACAGATTAGCCAAATTCGAAAGGCTAAGTTATTATCTGAGATTGTAGAAAATGCCAAGATCAGAAGGCCTTCTTACTTATGCGCGGTGAATGCACATATGACCGCAATATCAATAAAGGACAATATTTTAAAACAGGCGGTCAATGCGGCTACATGGGCCGTTACTGATGGTATGCCAGTAGTATGGGCATTCAACAGATTCAATAAATCCAACCAAGAGAGAATAGCAGGTATGGATTTGATGCCAAGACTCCTGTTTGAGGCGAACAAAGAAAGCTTTATAATTTCTGTTTATGGTAATACAGAGGAGAATTTGAAATTATTTAAAGCTTACGTAATAGAGAACTACCCGAAAGTAAGAATAGGAACATTTATTTCTCCTCCTTTTCGAACCCTAACCCATAACGAAACTTTTAATCACATAAATAATATAAATAATTCGGGGACAAACATACTTTTTGTTTCACTTGGTTGCCCAAAGCAGGAAAAATGGATGCTGGAAAATGGCAAAAAAGTAAACGCAGTCTCCTTGGGTATCGGTAATGCAGTAAATACGACCATTGGTTTGGAGAAGAGACCTCCATCATGGTTGCGAAATATTGGCATGGAGTGGTTCTATAGACTTATTCAAAACCCTAAAAGACTATTTAGAAGGTATATTATTACCAATACTATGTTTATTTGGCTGCTTTTAAAGCAACTCGTCGCAAAGAAGAATTAGATTAATTATTATTCCGGCTATCTTTGCTTACAGAGAATAAGATATGTTGCCAAAAGACGTCAGGTTTTCCAACTCAATTCATGTAATCAACGTATTGCTGGATATAGCGATTATCAATTTGTTGGCGTATTACCTGCCCATCCTTTTTAAATACCCAATCTTGTTCCATAGTTATATTTCGATTACTTGGGTAGTAATTTCATTTAGAAACAACTTCTATGTTATCTATCCAAACACCAAGGTTACCTATATTTTAAAATTGTCCGTTAGACAGTTTTTGTTTTATTTTTTAGTAGTGTATGCTTTTATTGGTTTTTTTAAGCAACCAAATATTAGTAGGTTGAACCTTGGTATTTTCTTTGTCTCAGTTTGCGCGGTTGTTTTTTTCGTTAAAATAATTGGCTATTTCTCGTTGATAGAGTATCGAAGGAGATCCAAATATAATTTGACAAAGTATATCGTCGTTGGAGATAATAGAAAAGTAGATCAAGCAATTAAGATTTTTAAAAATAATCATCAATATGGCTTTCAACTGGCAAAACAGTTTGTCCCAAATAGCAAAGACTTTAAAATGGACAATTGCTTTGCGTATGTTCAAGAGAATAACATAAATGAAATATTCTGCTCCATTAACCAATTGGACGACAATCAAATAAAGGAGTTCGTCAATTTTGCGGACAACCATTTGGTCAAACTGAAGTTTATACCTGATAACAAACAAATTTTTACAAAGTTCCTAAAGCTGGAGTACTACGAGTATTTTCCTATACTTTCTCTAAGGGAATCCCCTTTGGATAATACGTTCAATAGGTTATACAAGAGACTTTTTGATACTATTTTCGCTTTATTAGTTTTTATATTCCTATTAGCTTGGTTAATGCCTTTGATAGGCCTTTTAATAAAATTAGATTCTAAAGGACCAATCTATTTTCGGCAGAATAGGCCCGGATTCAATGAAGAGGGTTTCGGGTGTTATAAATTCAGAACGATGAGAATGAACAATGAAACAGAAAAATCGGCTACAAGGAATGATCCAAGAATAACTAGATTTGGTGCTTTTTTGAGAAGAACAAGCATTGATGAGTTGCCGCAATTTGTAAATGTATTGTTAGGACAGATGTCCGTGGTTGGTCCCAGACCACATTTATGGCGACAAAACCAGGAATATAATAGTACCGTGCAAAAATATATGTTACGGCATTATGTAAAACCAGGTATAACGGGCTTAGCACAAGCAAAAGGGTATCGAGGTGAGATAGAGACGGAAGAAGACATTATCAACAGAACTAGATATGATTTTTTTTACATAGAAAACTGGTCGATGTTATTGGATTTGAAAATAGTTATCCAAACCATAGTAAATGTTATTAAAGGTGAGGACAAAGCATATTAATGGTTTAACTTTCAAAAATACAATGTAATAAAATTACTACAAACCAACTATACTAAAACAACCATTCCCCCGTTCGGTTAATACTAGCAACAAAAAACCATGAAAAGAACCCTTATTACCGGAGCAGCCGGATTCCTTGGGTCACATCTTTGTGACAGATTTATAAAAGAAGGCCATTACGTAATCGGCATGGATAATTTGATTACGGGCGACCTAAAAAATATAGAACATTTAATGGGCTTGGAAAACTTCGAGTTCTATCACCATGACGTGACCAAGTTTGTGCATGTACCCGGGCAACTGGACTATATTTTACACTTTGCTTCGCCGGCAAGCCCTATCGATTATTTAAAGATTCCTATCCAAACCTTAAAAGTTGGGGCATTAGGTACACATAACCTTTTGGGCTTGGCCAAAGAAAAAGGGGCTCGCTTTATGATTGCCTCCACCTCTGAAATTTATGGAGACCCTTTGGTTCACCCACAAACGGAGGAGTACTATGGTAATGTCAACACCATTGGCCCAAGAGGAGTTTATGATGAGGCCAAACGTTTTCAGGAATCGATAACTATGGCCTACCATACTTTTCATGGGTTGGATACGAGAATCGTACGGATTTTTAACACCTACGGCCCACGTATGCGACTGAATGACGGTCGTGTTATCCCCGCTTTTATGGGACAAGCGCTACGGGGAGAGGATTTGACGGTTTTTGGTGATGGTTCCCAAACGCGATCTTTTTGCTTTGTAGAAGATGAGATTGAAGGAATTTATAGACTGCTGAAGAGCGATTATACCCTTCCTATGAACATTGGCAATCCCCATGAAATTACCATCAAGGATTTTGCCGAGGAAATCATAAAGCTCACGGGAACGGACCAAAAAATCATTTACAAGCCATTGCCTAAAGACGACCCTATGCAACGCCAACCGGATATTTCCAAAGCGAAGGAGATTTTAGGTTGGGAGCCAAAAGTAGGTCGTGAAGAGGGCATGAAGAAAACCTTCGAGTATTTTAAAACACTTACGGAGGACGAATTAAAGCGTACCGAGCACCGCGATTTTTCAAAAATCAACAGAAAATAAGGTTTTGTTGGAGTTCATTTTTTGATTGTGCTTACATTTGGGCAAATTTTGAAAAATGAACATTCTTCTACTAGGTTCCGGAGGTCGTGAGCATACGTTGGCATGGAAACTCGTCCAGAGCCCTCAGCTGTCCAAATTATTTGTTGCCCCCGGGAATGCGGGTACCGCTTCCATTGCAGAAAACGTAGCTATTGCAGGGGATGATTTTCCGGCAATTAAGGAATTTGTGCTTAGAAATGAGGTAGCTATGTTGGTCGTAGGCCCTGAGGATCCTTTGGTCAAAGGTGTGCATGACTTTTTCCTTTCGGATGAAGAATTAAAAGATGTTGTCGTTATAGGTCCGGAAAAACTGGCGGCCACTTTGGAAGGCAGCAAGGAATTTGCTAAGGCGTTCATGATGCGCCACAGCATCCCAACCGCAGCCTATCAAAGTTTTACTTCTGCCACACTAGAAGAAGGTTATCAATTTTTAGAAAGTCTACAACCACCTTACGTATTAAAAGCAGATGGCCTTGCAGCAGGCAAGGGCGTATTGATCCTCAACGAATTATCGGAAGCAAAATCCCAGTTGAAAGAAATGCTTGTGGATGCCAAATTCGGAAAAGCCAGTGCTACCGTGGTCATCGAAGAATTTTTGGATGGTATTGAATCCAGCTGTTTTGTCCTTACCGATGGTACCCATTACAAAATTTTACCCCAAGCCAAAGATTACAAACGAATTGGTGAGGGGGATACCGGGTTAAATACAGGTGGTATGGGCGCAGTGTCGCCCGTTCCTTTTGCAGACGACACTTACCTTGCAAAAGTGGAAGAACGCATTGTAAAACCCACCGTAGCCGGCCTTAAAAAAGATAAAATCCCGTATCAAGGGTTTATTTTTATTGGGCTGATTAAAATTGGGGACGACCCTAAGGTCATCGAATACAATGTACGTATGGGAGATCCGGAAACGGAAGTGGTCATCCCTAGGGTTAAAAACGACTTGGTCAGCCTTTTTAAAGCAGTAGGTAATGGAACATTGGATACCATGGACTTGGATATCGACAATAGGGTAGCGGCAACCGTCATGACGGTCTCCGGGGGCTATCCTGAGGCTTATGAAAAAGGGAAGGAGATCGGCGGTTTGGAGAAAGTTTCGGATTCCTTAGTGTTCCATGCGGGCACAACATTGGAAAATGGAGCTGTAGTCACCAACGGAGGTCGTGTAATAGCCGTCACCTCTTATGGGGAAACCATAAAAGAAGCTTTGGCCAGTTCCTATGCCAATGTGGAAAAAATCAATTTTGAAGGCAAGTACTATAGAAAGGACCTAGGGTTTGACCTTTAGAAATATACCTATTGAAATTCTAAAAGAGGGGTGGTGCGATTAAAGATACGAATGGGAGGTAATGCTCTTATCCTCCTCATTGTTATCGTTAAAACTTTTGAGCTGACCCATCCAATAGACCATAGCCACAAAACCAATAATCATAAACAACCAATTGACCATATTGGAAGCCCACCAGCTCTCCATAAACCGAAAAGCATCGAATGGGGCAAACAGGCCATTTACAAACAAGTCTTCAATACCGTAAAAGAATGATTTCATCTTGCGCTATATTTACTGTGCAAAAGTAAGAAAACCAAAGAAAGTTAGTAGCAAATGATTTCAAGTTTTTTTAGTAGGACAAAGCCCGTGAATTATGTGGTGACTATCGGTTTTGCCGCCATGCTGTTTTTACTGGCCACTTTTTTGTACGATAATCCATTTTTAAAACTATTGGACATCCTTCCAAAGCTGGCGACCTTGGTGCTACTTCTTTTGACCGTTTTTGTGATCAACCCCGTAGTGACCCGCAATAAATTGGCAGAGCTCAATTCATTTGCCATGCTATTCTATGTACTGCTATTGGCGGCGTTCTTCCCGCTTTTACAATATGATGCTTTGCTCATTAGCAATTTCTTGGTCGTATTGTCAGCAGACAAGGTATTGTCCTTAAAGCATGAAAAAAGAACGACGTTCAAAATTTTTGAAGCCGCTATCCTGGTGTTTATGGCCAGTCTGTTCAATGAGTGGGCTTTGGTTTTTTTGATTCCCGTTTATCTGGGGGTCTATGCATATAGTCCAAACCAATTGAGACACTGGTTGTTGCCCATAGCGGCTTTTACGTCTGTGGGTTTAACGATCTGCGCTTTCTTAACGGTCACGGACAACCTTGCCTTTTTAAATGAACGCTTCGCCTTTAGAACCAAAACGAGCTTTGACGGTTCCAATTCTTACGCCGTAATTGGTTATGCAATTCTTGGGTTTATCAGTATTGGTGTGGCTTTGGTAAAATTGAACAATAGGGGCATGGGGCGGATCGTATCCCTCAGAATTTTGGCTTCCTACTTTGTTTTAGGGGTCGTAATTACTTTTGTTTCAGAAAACTTTGGCAGAAGCACCATCAGTTACACCTTTTTTGCAATCGCCATATTTTTAAGCAATTATTTTGAAACTATACAGAAGAGACGTTTTAAGGAAGTCTTGTTGATCGCCATGGTCTTAGTGCCGTTGGTTCTGGTCGCTACATACGTATTCAATAGCGTATCTTTGTAAAAATTTTTACGATGTTTACCCAGTTAGCCTTTGCAGTTTTTGAGGAAAGTATAGCCAGATACCATGTTTTGGATTCGGTGGAGCAGTCTTTTTCAAATCCGTATGACAAGGATAGAATAGAGCATTTATTGTATCGAAAGAACTGGATAGACACCGTACAATGGCATTATGAGGATATCATTCGTGATCCGGAAATTGCTCCGGAGGCAGCCTTGGTCCTAAAGCGAAAAATAGACGCAAGTAACCAAGATCGAACGGATTTGGTAGAATACATCGATAGTTATTTCTTAAAAAAATACCAATCGGTTAAGGCTGATGAAAACGCTACGATAAATACGGAAAGTCCCGCTTGGGCCATTGATCGTCTTTCTATTTTGGCCCTTAAAATATACCACATGCAAGAAGAGGCGGAACGGGCGGATGCCACAGCGGAGCACCGTGCCAAATGCCAAGCAAAGCTGGACGTACTTTTAGAGCAGAAGAAGGACCTTTCAACTGCAATAGACCAATTGTTGGAAGATATCGATCAAGGGAAAAAGTATATGAAAGTATACAAACAGATGAAGATGTATAATGATGACGAACTAAATCCAGTACTACGTGGCCAAAAAGGGTAAGCATACCCATTTGCTGGTCCTGCGTCTCTCCGCAATGGGAGATGTAGCCATGTTGGTTCCTGTATTTTCCGCACTTTTTAGAAACTACCCAACGCTAAGGGTTACCCTACTGACAAAAACACATTTTGCCCCTATTTTTTCAGATTTTGATAATGTGGAGGTTTTTCCAGCTGAGGTCAAAGGAAAGCATAAAGGCATATTTGGACTCTACAAGCTTTTTAAGGAATTACGTAAAGCTAAGTTTGATGCGGTTGCGGATACACACAACGTATTACGGAGCAATATCTTAAAGTTCATGTTCAAAGCTTCGGGCATTCCCGTTGTACAGATGGATAAGGGAAGAAAGGCAAAGAAAGCATTGACCAGAGCGAAGAACAAGCGTTTCGCACCTTTAAAATCCACACATGAACGTTATGCCGATGTATTTAGTAGCCTTGGTTACGCGCTAGATTTACAGCAAAGCGTACCACTTAAACACAGGCCACTGTCCGCTGAACTTCAAGAATTGCTAGGAAATACCTCTAAAAATTGGATAGGGATAGCTCCGTTTGCGGCCCATGAAGGTAAAATGTATCCATTGGACCTTATGGAAAAGGTGGTGCGAAAACTTGTAGCAAAAGAGAACAATGCGGTTATGCTTTTTGGTGGCGGCCAAGAGGAAGAAAAAATACTAAATGGTATGGTTTCCAAAATCGAGGGAAACGTAATTGCCATTGCTGGAAAATTGTCTTTTGCATCAGAACTCATAGTGCTTTCCAATTTGGATGTTATGGTATCCATGGATAGTGGTAATGGACATCTGGCGGCCAACTATGGCATTCCGGTAATTACGCTTTGGGGAGTAACACATCCGTATGCGGGTTTTGCTCCTTACGGACAAAAAGAATCGTATAGAATTTTGGCGGACCGACAGCGATATCCGCTGATACCCACATCAGTCTACGGCAATACCTTTCCAGAAGGGTATGAAAATGCCATGCGGACCATAGCCCCAGAAGCAGTGGTGGCAAAGATTATGCCGCTTTTAAAATCCTAAACCAAGTCCTAGTGTATTCGGAACGCGGTATTTGGGGAGTAACTAGTATCTTTAAAATCAGATTCTACTAAAATGCATACTAAAAAAAGATACACCGCCTTTGAGATGGCCATGTGGACCAGATACGAAACACTATTGTTTTTTGCCATAAGTGCAGTCTGGGTCGCCGCTTTTTTCTTTTTAAAAATAGATTGGCTTAAGATTCCGTGGACACCCTTGGCACTCATCGGTACTGCCGTGGCTTTTGTTATCGGATTTCAGAACAATTCGGCTTATGGCCGTATTTGGGAAGCCCGCAAGATTTGGGGTGGCATTGTAAACACATCAAGAACGTTCGGTATGTTTTTACAGGATATGGTCACCAATGAATATGCGGACAAGAAAGTCCCCGAAGAAAGATTGCATGAAGAAATACGGATATTGACCTACCGCCATATCGCTTGGATGACGGCCTTGAGACATGCCATGCGGGAAAGAAAACCTTGGGAAACTATTTTACAGCAGCGCACGGATAGGGAATGGGGACTGATCCCACCAGAAATGGAGGCAAAATTGGAGGACGATTTGGAACCCTACATTTCCCAACAAGATTTGGAACACGTACTTAAGAAGAGCAACAAGCAAACAGCCTTACTTTACCTGCAATCACACCACTTGCGAAGACTAAAGGAAGAAGGTGCGGTTTGGGAGTTTTCCTTTTTACAGTTAGAGGGAGTGCTACAAGAGTTATTTACCCTTCAAGGAAAGAGTGAGCGCATTAAGAATTTCCCGTATCCCAGGCACTTTGCCACACTGAACCATTTTTTTATGTGGGTTTTTGTGTTGTTATTGCCATTGGCTTTAGTACCGCAATTTGCCGAAATAGGGGAAACCGTAAAGGAAACCTACCCTATTGTTGGTAAATTTTTCATTTGGTTGACGATACCGTTTTACGTTATCGTCTCTTGGATTTTTCATACTATGGAACGTATTGGGCGTACCGGGGAGAACCCGTTTGAAGGTTCTGCCAATGATGTGCCCATATCTACGATAGCTCGGGGAATAGAAATTGACCTAAGACAAAATCTAGGGGAATCCGATGTGGATATTCCCAAACAGTTTCCCGTAAAAAATCATACGCAGTTTTAGGGACTCTCTTTACGCGCGTCGTCTGCGATACCTTTAAATGAAAGGCCTTAAAAAGCAAAAGTAGCCCCAAATTGCATACGCCAACGGGAGTTTTGATTGTCCACCACCCAGGGAGTGTCATCGGTATTGGTGTATTGGAATAAAGGTTGATTGTTTTCAATACCCCTAAAACGAAGCAAACTAAAATTGGAATTGACCACGTTGGGCACAAAAACCAAGCGTCCCCAATTTTGGTTGATTAGGTTAAAAACATTGAAGATATCCATGGAAAAACGCAGTTGTTTTGGACCTCCTAGCTTTAGGGAATACCCCATTTTGGCATCCAAGCGGTGGTTCCAAGGCGTTTTGGATTCATTTCGTTCCGCAAAACTACCCCTATTGTTCCTAAGATAGTTGTTGCTTTCTATAAATGCGTTCAGTCGTTCCCATTGTTCCGCTGCGGATTGGGTAACGGCACCTTGATCATTGGTAATGTCGATCAAGTTGATTTCTGATTGATTTCTGGGAATGTAAATCAAGTCGTTTCTAGAAGATCCATCCCTGTTTAAATCGCCTTGGTAAACAAAGGAAAACGGACTGCCCGAAGTTCCGTTATACAAGGCAGAAAATTCCAAGTCGCTCTGGGCACCAAGATTAAAATTATAGGTTTGTGAGGTGACCACTTTATGGCGTAAATCAAAATTGGAGGCGGACAAACTTGGGTCGTTGGGTGTAATGGATTGGTTCCATTCAAAATTGGCCGCCGGCGAACTGCGTACCGTGCTGGAAATATCTTCGCTTCTGCCGTAGGTATAGCCAACATAGCCGTCATAATTTTGTTCGGATTTGGATAGGCCAAAAGTAAGGTTGTACCTAAAGCCAGCTTCAGAATTGGTAAGTAAAAAGACATTGGTAAAATTGGGGTTTATCTTTATGGCATCCCCAGTTTCCAAAAAGTAAGACCTGTTGTCGGCACCGTCAAAAGTGCCTTTGTTGTCCCGTCGGTTTATGGATTGAAAAAAAATGCCTTTTAAAACTTGGGTATAGGTAGCGTCAAAAGTGATGTCATAATTTTGGGGTAAGGACCAATTGAGGCCAAGGTTGGTCTTCCATTCCCTGGGCAATTCAAAATCATTGTCCACCAAATTGATTTCCGCAATGGGGTTGGCCCCGGCAAGTTCAGATACATCGTTCACAATGGTTTGCGGGCCGTTGGGCCTTGAGTCCACATTAAAATATTCAGTTCCGGAAATGTATTCCGCGTACGCAAACCATAAATAGGGGAGTCTGCCCGTAAAGAGCCCGGTCCCTCCATGCAGTTTAACCTTTCGGTAGTCATCAAAAGTGTACTCAAAGCCAAACCTGGGATTAATGTGTGGGGCAGTTCGTATACGATTATCAAAGCCGCTAAATTCCGGGGTACGGTTGACTTCTTCGCTCAACGGAATTTCATTCAACAGAAATTGGGTATCCAAGCGCACCCCAAAGCTTAAGGAGAGCTTGTCAGAATATCTAAAACGGTCTTGCGCATAAAGTCCCGCCACTAAAATATCCACGGTTGCGGAAGGGTTGTTTTGTACAAAATCAAAAGTATTGTTCTCCAAACGATACACCCCTCGAATACGGGAAGGTGTGTCATTTAAAAAGTTGGCTACCGAACTGTATTCCCAGCGGCCGTTCCAAGCCGACAGAAACCCGTAATCCACATCATTGTATTGTGCCAAACCCCCAAAGGTAAACGTATGCTTATCCCTAAAAAGGGTATACCGGTCTGAAATCTGTAAGGTGTTCAAATTCGTATTGTAAACGGAAGCTTCCCGGTAGGTCCCCGCAAAAATCCTGTTAGAAGCGTCGGCAATTTGAATATGCGGAAAAAGCTCCCCGTCAAATTCCCTTCCTTCTTTCCCTGTATTATATCCAAGGCTTAGGACATTGGAGCTGGAATTTTTAAAATTCGTGTTGAGTTCCGCCGTAAAACTGTTGGCAACGCTATTGTGGCGAAACCCTTGGTTCCCAAAATTAAAGATGGACTCGTTCCATTCCAGGTTATCCGCAAAACTGTTGACGTAATTATTGCGTAAGGTAAGTTTGGTATTTTCAGAGATATTGAAATCAAAGCGCAGGAACAGCTTTGTGCTGTTGGTCTTTAAGTTGGCATTGGCAAAGGCACCTGGGTCGTAATTATAATCGGTCTGCAGTTTATCTACGATGAGGTCTATGGTTTCTAACGATATATTGGAACTGCTGCTTCCCGGTGCGTTCAATACGGGGTTGTTGGAGTTCGCTTGTTCAAAGTTCAAAAAATAAAAGATTTTATCTTCTTTTAGGGCCCCACTTGTGGAAAAACCCAATTGAAAATCTGAAAAAGATTGGACATTCTGCTCCACTCCGTCGGAAAAACGACCTACTAAAAGTTGGTTGTTGCCAAAAGCATAAACTTCAGTTTGCCGGGTATTGGTGCCGTTTTTGGTGACTACATCAATATTGGCGCCAGAAAAATTACCGATACTTACATCAAAAGGGGCAGTTTTTATGGACAATTGCTTGATAGCGCCAAAACCAATGGGTTGGGTCCTTGCCAAACTACCGGGACTGCCATTGGCCGAGGATCCGGAGGCGCCGCTGGACGGTTCTTGAAAACCGATAGCATCATTATTGGCAACACCATCAATATTCAAATTATTGAACCTATTACTGGCACCGGCAAAGGAGTTGAGATTGGCTTCCGGCAGATTACGGGTCAAATCCTGGATACTTCTGGTAATGGTAGGCGTATTTTTTATGGATTTGGAGCTGATCGTTTGCTCTATATTGGAATTGTTGTCTTTATCGGCAGTAATAATAACCTCTTCCAAAGACTCGCTTGATTCCTGTAGCTCAAAATCTTGATACGTACTCTCACTTAGGTTTATGGCAATATCCTGTATAGAAACCGATTGGTATCCTAAAAAAGAAACCATGATTTTATAGCTATTCCCAGGGGGGATATTGGTTACGGTATAGTATCCTGACTCCTGTGATACGGCACCAAACTTAAAATTGGTATCCATATCCAGAACAACCACGGTAGCAAGTTCTATGGGTGTTCCTTGCGTGTCCGTTATTTTCCCTTCTAACCTCCCCGTTGTTTCTTGACCATAGGAGGTGGCTGCCCATAAGAGGGCAACCCATACTACCAGTTTATTCATTTAGGATAGGTGTAAGGTTAACAGATTTCTTAGCAATATTTAAGGGGCGCTTAACAACACCCACCACCATCATAATGATAGGTGGAGCCGCTAATAAAAATATCGTCCCTTCCCAGATTACCTAAAGCGCCGGCCGTTTTATCACAAACCGCCAAAGGCTGGTTCTTAAGAAGTACGTGTCCTTTATTATCATCAAAATAATCTTCATCCCCATAATAAATAGCAGCTTTACCGGTAAAAACGCAAGGCCCGTCAGCAGGCATGGGGTCTTTAATGGCAGCTACCTCTATAGACTCAATGTAAATGAGCTCGTCGGTGGGGTAATTTTTGGGGTCAAGGATGCGATACGGCTTTCTAGCCCTTATTTCAATGGTGCCAAAACCGACATCGGTCAACGCTTTTACGTATTGTTTTATGGGCAAACTCCCACTAAGGCATAGTGCCCGAAGCCTATCATCATTTCGTAAGGTATCGTTCATGGGCTGCTCACAAGTGGGGTCGCTCATTACCAATTTACCGTGGGGCTTGAGCACGCGGTACATTTCTTCAATGGCGCGTTTTAAATCTTCCTCCTTAAAGATATTGAAGAGGCAGTTTTGTGCGGCCACGTCAATACTATTGTCTTCTACCGGCAGGTTTAGGGCATCCCCCTTTTTAAGGTCTACAAAATCAGATTTAAACCAATCGTTCTCTTTTTCTGCAATGGCAAAATTGTTGCGGCTGGCTTCCAACATTTCATCGACCACATCAACACCTACAACGCCCCCTTTTTGTCTATTAAAATAGGAGAACTGTAAGAGTTCCATTCCACCCCCAACGCCAACATAAAGCATTTTGGGGTTGTTGGACAGGTCACGGGCGTGTACCGTGCTCCCACAGCCGTAATTCATCTCTTGCATGATCTTGGGAATCTTAAGTCCGGGGAGCTCCCAAATGGGGTTGGTTGTGCAACACAGTCCAACATCCGGGGTCAATGCGGCTTCTCTATATAAATCGTTTGTAGCTTCTAAATAACTCATCTTTCTATTTTTTGTCAGGTCGAGCGCAGTCTAGACCTATTGAATAATACGTTTTATTAATGACCTCTCGACTGCGCTCGAGGAGACATATGGTTTGTGCTGCTCAACTATGCAACGGTTCCTTGGCAGCTACTTCCTGCGCCTGCCGTACAACCGTAACAATGTTGTGAAATGATGATGTTTCTATCGTTTAAGAGATCTTCATTATAATCTTTAATGTGTTTTACTTTACTGGCGACCTTTAAGTCCAACATTTGGTTAAAGTCGCAGTCGTACAACCAACCGTCCCAGCTGATGGAAATGGTATTGGTGCACATTACATTGGCCACAGCTGCCGGGTTATAGGCTTCCACCAAGGCGTACATATAATCCTCGTAGTTTTCCGAAGCGATCAAATAGTCCAGAAAACGTGCTATGGGCAAATTGGTAATGGCAAATAGGTTGTGGAACTGAATGCCAAAATCTTCATCCAAAGCCTTTTTGAAATCTTTTTCCATGGCCATTTGATCTCCCGGCAAATAAGCTCCGGACGGGTTGTAGACCAAATCCAAACGCAAATCGCTGCCCGGCATGCCGTAACCGCGTGCATTGAGCTCTTGTAGTGCTTTTATCGACTTATCAAAAACCCCGTCCCCACGCTGTTTGTCCGTTTTTCCCCGGGTGTAGTGCGGCATGGATGAGATGACGTGTACGTTGTGTTTTTTAAAGAAGTCCGGCAGGTGGTGGTACTTCTTGTTTGCCCTTATAATGGTCAAGTTGGAGCGAACGATAAAATCTTTGATGCCCGCTTTGGCCGCCTCTTCTACAAACCACTCAAAGTCTGGGTTCATTTCCGGTGCACCACCGGTTAAGTCTAGCGTATGTGCCCCGGTATTTTTAATGACCTCCAAGCACTGTCGCATGGTATCCCTTGTCATGATTTCTTTACGGTCCGGTCCGGCATCTACGTGGCAATGCTCGCACACTTGGTTACACATATACCCAACATTGATTTGAAGGATTTCCAGTTTTTTTGGACGAAGCGGAAAATGGCCGATTTCTGCAATTTTATCCTTAAAGTAAGGAAGCTCCCCATCGGCAAAAATGCCACCGTCAAGAATTTCTAATTGCTTATTGGTGACCGCCAATTCGTTATCCCTTGCCTTAAGGGACTTTTGCATGGGCTTTTTAGCCTTTTTCTTTGGTAGGATACTTTCCATGAGCTCTTGTCTATGTTATTTTAAAATATGGGTAATGCGCTTTTCCTATTGGAAATGGCATTACATGGACAGTTTGTTGTATTTGTTCATCATTTGTACGCCATGTACTAGGGTAGCCCCGCTTTCAATGGCGGCCCCCGCGTGTACGGCTTCCATCATTTCTTCTTTGGTAATGCCTTTTTGTAAGCCGTCCTTGGTATAGGCATCAATGCAATACGGACATTTTACCACATGGGAAACGGCTAGGGCAATCAATGATTTTTCACGGGCACTCAACGCACCTTCTTCAAAAACTTTTCCGTAATAGTCAAAGAACTTGGTGCCAAGTTCCTCGCTCCATTCCGTTATTTTTCCAAATTTTCTTAAATCCGCTGGATCGTAATATGAATTTGCCATGGTCAATTCGTTATATCATGTTAGATTAATAGTAGTAATAGGTGGTGATACCAAGAAAATAGGTCTTGATATTGTCTTTGGCGAAAGCCAAGTTTTGTAAGGAATTAAGAAGGGTAGAGGCTATGGCCTTTAACCGATTCTTAGAAAAGAAGGGGAACCTTTATTCTTAAAGGTTTCTTGATGACCACTGGTTGGGCCATGCAAAATAGCCGTAAGTAGGCCATATGTTTTTGCTAAAAATTGATGCATTAATAAAAGGAGGTGTTCCGAAACGCTTTGTATAAAGTTTCCAAGCGTGGACAGGTCCTGCAAAGAATCAACTTCCGTAAAGGTAGGTAGGCTATAGATATCGGAACTACTGCCTTCCAATAGTTTGGAGATGCTATGGAACAACCCAAAACGCTGCCAAGGCAAGCGCAGAAATACGTGTGGATTAAATTTGGATCTATGGAGCCCCATAAGGTAAAAACCACCGTCAAAGGTTGGTCCAAGTACCGTATTGCCCAATTGCAATTGTTGGTAAGCTTCCAACAAGTGTTTGGTTTTTAACTGCGGGCTATCATTCCCAATGGTAATGACGTGATCATATCCTTGATCATAAACCGCTTGTATGGCATTTACAAAACGTTCGCCAAAGGTGGTACCTTGTTGTTCCACCTCCGTACTATGGAAATAGGGAAGCTTGGAACGTTTTACTTTTGCTAGGGTTTCTTTGGTAAGCGCATCGAACAACCGTTCGCCATTGACGAACTTTTTTTGCTGCGCATCCGCTTTTGCGGAACGCGCAAAGATTAAAATTGCCGTATTTTTTGTCAAATTCAATGCACCCGTTGTTTCTCCTGTAAAATTACGATAAAAATACTTTTTAGGTTTGGTCGTAAGCCAGCTAGTGGCATTACAAGGGGGGTGCTATTTTAACAAACAGCGTATTTTTACATAAAACTTGGGTTATGGAAACTAAAAAACCAATAAACGGGAATCTGGGTTTGGTGCTTTCTGGAGGTGGTGTGCGAGGCATGGCACATATTGGTGTCATTAAAGCTATGCAGGAGTTTGGCTTATCTGCCAATTTTGTCTCCGGAAGCAGTGTGGGCGCGCTAGTGGGCGCTTTATATGCCAATGGAAATTCCATAGATGAGATGCTTGGGTTTTTTAAGGAAACACCCCTTTTTAAGTATAATTTTCTGACCATAGCAAAACCGGGATTGATCGATACGGAAAAATACTTGCCCATCTTTAAAAGTTATTTTCCGGAAAACAGTTTTGAGGCCTTGGAAAAAAAACTTTCCGTGGTGGTTACCAATTTACAAGAAGGAAACGAAGAGTTTATCTCGAAAGGCGAATTGATTACCCCTTTATTGGCCTCTGCGGCCTTGCCTCCGGTGTTCAGTCCGGTTACTTATAAAAATGTATTGTATGCCGATGGTGGGATTATGAACAACTTTCCCTTGGAACCATTAAAGGGGCAGGTCGATTTTACCATAGGAAGCAATGTGTCCATCGTATCAAAGCTGGAAAAGAAAGACCTAAGGAATTCCTTTCAATTAACAGGGCGTACCACGGGGCTAATGGTTTATGCCATCAATAAAAGAAAAATAAGCCAATGTGATTTAGTGATATCACCAAAAGCATTGGAAAATATAGGGATATTGGACCGAAAGGGTATAGAAAAAGCGTTTATGATCGGGTATGATAATGCCAGTTGGACTCTTGAAAAAGCCGTTGGTCAGACATCGTCATAATCAATTTTCAATGTAGGTGTTAAGGCATGTGCCTGACAGGTCAAGATAAGTCCATCTTCAATTTCACCGTCCGTTAATATTTGATTTTTCACCATTTCCGCTTTGCCTTCGGTCACCCTGGCAATGCAACTGCTGCAAACCCCGCCTTGGCAGGAGTAGGGCGCATCGATATCTTCCTTTAAAACCGCATCCAAAATCAAGCTCTTTTGGTCCATGTTGAAGTGGAAAGTTTCATCATCGACTAAAACTTCTATTGAAGTTTGCCCATCCAAATCCTGAGATAGGGTTTCTTCTTTTTCAGAAGCGGTAAAAAGCTCAAATAGAATGTTATCCTGCGAGACACCGTTGGTTTTGAGCGTATCGGAAACGATAGTGATCATTTCTTCCGGACCACAAAGGTAAAATGCATCAAAGCTAAGCTGTTTGAATTTGTTTTTGACGATGAGGTTGACCGTAGACGCTTCGATACGTCCAAAAAGACAATCGGCTTCCGATGAGCGACTATACACCCATTGAATAAAAAACCGATTAGCATATTTTTCTTGAAGTGCCAACAACTCCTTACGGAACATCGTTTCCTCTGGGGTTTGGTTCCCATAAACCAACACAAAAGTGTTGGTTTCGTTTTGTTCTAAAACGGTTTGCGCAATGCTCATAATAGGGGTTATTCCGCTTCCCGCCGCAAAAGCACCTACCGTCGTATAGGTTGATGAAGCGTCAAAGGTAAACCGCCCTTCGGGCGGCATGACCTTTACCGTATTGCCTTCTTGCAGGGATTCATTGGCAAAAACAGAAAATGTACCGTTAGGTACTTTCTTAATGCCAACGGTCAATTCCCCGGAAGATGGCGCCGAAGAGATAGAATACGCGCGGCGCACGATATTTCCGTCAACGGAATGTTCTAGGGTAATATATTGCCCGGCGCTAAACTGGAAATCCTTCTTTAGATGGGAAGGAATCGCAAAGCTAAGCGCTACCGAACTTGGGGTAAGTCTTACAATTTTGGAGATGGTCAACGAATGGAAATCGCTCATTGGAACTAAAATTAGGCTGCAAAATTACGGATTAGGAACATTTTAGGCCTAGTTTTCTTCAAATTCCATACGTTTTGTAACAAATTACTAACTTTCCGCACTAACTCTAAGAACAAAAACCAACGACCATGTTCCAACGCTTTATCAGCCTACAATGGAAATCTTTTGTGAGGTCGGCTACCTTTGGAAAAAGCTTGGCCCTAAAAATATTGATGGGCTTTTTTGGGGTTATGGCGCTGCTGTATTTAGCGGGAGCCGGTGCCGGAATGTACTTTATCCTTCGTAAGGTTTTTCCAGATGAAAATCCCATGTGGATCATTAGCCAGTATTTTATTTATTGGATACTCATTGAGCTTTTCCTGCGGTATTTTATGCAAAAATTGCCGGTAATGGATATCAAACCTTTTTTGACCACACCGGTTAAAAAAAGTGCAATTGCCCACTATATTTTAGGGCGTTCCGGGGTTTCCATATATAATCTCCTATCCCTTTTCTTTTTTGTACCCTTTGCCCTAGTGCTGCTATTCCAAGGCTATGCGGTATTAAACGTAGTGCTTTGGGTGATTGCCATATTGGCCATCGTGCTCTGCGTGAACTACATTAATCTTTTGATCAACAAAAACAATAAGGCCTTAATTGCCATCGTAGCGACTTTGATCATTGGATATGGCTTGGATTATTTTCAACTATTCTCCGTAAAGGAGTTCTTTGGCCCTGTTTTTCATGCCTTGTACGCTTACCCTTTGGCGGCATTGGTGCCTGTACTTTTGCTTGGTGCTATCTATTATATCAATTACAAC
>CALEYA010000063.1 GCA_937926215.1 uncultured Croceitalea sp.
TGGGGTTACCCGTTCATCGGCATCCAAGAAAAGCACCCAATTGTGATTGGCTTGCTGTAAGGCAAAACTTTTTTGATCGGTGTAATTGATAAACTTGCGTTGTAACAATTTCACTTTCGGATACTTTTTTGCAAGTGCTAAGGTGTTGTCCGTACTGTAAGAATCCACTACAATAATTTCATCTGCAAAACCGAGGTTTTCCAGCACCGCTTCTATGTTTTTTTCTTCATTGAAGGTGATAAGTACGGCCGATATTTTTTGCGGTTTATCCATGGATCAAATACTCCTCAATTTTTTGCAATTGTTTGTCCTTATCAAAATGGGTATATACATGTTGATATCCGCGTTCTCCCATCTGATGCCGAAGATTCCGGTTCTTTGCTAATTCTTCCACCTTATCGGCAAATGCGGTGAGGTCATCCATATTCACTAAATAGCCCGTTTCACCATCCAACACCAATTCTGGATTACTACTTACTTTAAAAGCAACGATCGGTTTTTTACATAAGGCCGCTTCGGCAAGCACATAGCCAAAACCTTCCCAATGGGAGGGAAGCAGAAAAATGGAGGCTTGGGCAATATACGCCAACGGTTTTTCTACAAATCCCGAAAGCACTACCTCTTTGGTAAGACCATGCTGCTGTATGGCATCCTCCAATTTTGGTCGTAGACTACCTTCACCACCAATGAGCATTTTAAAGGCAAGGTTTCTTTTTTTCAGTTCCGCTGCCAATGGAATAAGAAATTGCTGATTTTTTTGATATTCCAATCGTCCTAAAGTAAGAAGTATCAGAGGGTTTTTATCCTCATGATGAGTTACTTCTGGCACTCGTGAGGTATCAATACCGTTTGGGATAACCCTTATTTTGTCCTCTGGGAAAAGGCTACCGTTATTTTGTAGAACGGTATGTTTGGTAGCCTCTGAATTGGCTAGGATATCGGTCAATACCTGCTTAAAAAGATACCGGTTTAAAAATGTATTTTTGATTGGGATGGCACTGCCTCGGCGATAGATAACCCTAGCTATCCCTGCTTTTTTTGCCATACGCCCCGCAATTTTTACGTCGCTGGAAAGGTTCATGACAATAGTCTTAAACTGATGCTTTTTAAAGAACCGGAGCACTTCAATTCGCTTTAAGGGGTTGATGAAACTCAGGTTACTTATCTTGATTCCGGTAGCGGGAATTCCAGCTTCCCGTAACTTCATTAGCAATACACTATCGGTATGGGCAACTACAAAAACCGAATGACCTTTGGCATGTAAATAGGTGCTGGCTTCCAGATGCCATTTTTCGCCTCCACCCCAAACCTTGGCCGTATTAAAAAAACAAACCCCTGCCATTAGTTGATGGATTTGTAAAGGTTGAGCAAATTTTTAGCGACGTTCCCATCAGAAAAACGTTGGACATAGTCATATCCTTTTTCCGCAATTTCTTTACGCTGCGCGGGGTCTGCAAATAGTTTTTCTAAAACGGCCCGTATTTCAACAACATCAAAAGGATCTATATAAAGGGAGTTGGGTCCTGCGGCCTCTGGAAAACAACCATGTTTGGTCACGACCACCGGTAATTTACTGTAGAGTGCTTCGATAAGCGGAATCCCAAAGCCTTCACAGAATGAAGGATAACAGAACACCGTAGCGTTTTGATAGATAACGGCCAGTTCCTCGGAATTTACATCTTTCACAAAAGAAACTTGATTTTCCATCCCGTTCTGTTGTATGAAGCGACGTAATTTTTTAGCGTATTTTTTTTCTTTGCCGATCAATACCAAATGGTGTTTGGTGGTATGCACGGCTTTGATTACCGCAAGTGCATTTTTACGTTCCTGCAGGGTGCCTACATTTAATACATATTCCTTAGGGAGCTTGAATTTTTTACGGACTTCTTCTTTTTTCGCTGGGCTGTATTCCTGTTTAAAGGTCTTATGGCATCCTTGATAAATGACACTTATCTTTTCTTTGTTGACCTTTAAGTATTTAATGATATCCCTTTTGGTCTGTTCGCTAATGGCAATGATATGGTCGGCAGTCCGTACGGCATATTGAAACTTGAATTTATAGATAATACGATCAAACGGATTGTAATAGCCCGGGTGACTTAGAAAGATAAGGTCGTGGATGGTCACGATCTTCTTGATACGTTTTCTGCCAAAATGAATAGGGATTTCCCCGGATAACCCGTGATACCAATCCAATTGGGTTTGGTCTATCTGTTTCCATTGCCCAAACAAACGCCATAAGGCAGGAAACATCTTCCAGAATAGCCCTTTTGGATATACGATGGTCGCCTTATCCAAAGGCACCCTCTTTGTTAATTTGGAAGGTTTGGTATTAAAGAGGAAAAAGTGGTCAATAACGGAATAGCCATTAAGGATGCGTACAATATCACGCCCGTAATTCCCCAAACCCGTGTTGTTGTGGAATATCCGTTTTGCATCGTACCCTATCCTCATGCGTTGTTTTTCTGCATTGGGGCAAAACTACATATATTTCTCCTTTCTGTTAAAAGAAATACCGTCTCCTATTACTGTTGAATGGGTTGCCGTTAACCCTTTATAAATTGGAGGTAAGCTTCTTTTTGATATGCATAATCCCATTTGTCCTGCGCATAGGTCGCCTTTTCCGGAAGGGTCTCATTTGAAATTTGGTCCAGCAGCTGTGTAAGCCCATTCTCTTTGTAAAAAAGACTGTTCTCTTTTAAGTCTTGCAAGGGTTCAAAAAAGGATTTGCATAGCAGGGTTTTTTGGTATGCAAAAGCCAAATTAAAACTCCCCGATATTTTATGGTTCAAATAATCCTCGCTGGTTGTTAAAAGTGGCATGATGTAGTCCGAAGCTTGCAGATACCCGTGATAAGCGTCATTAGAAATAAATGCATCAAAATAAACAAAAAAATGCTCCAATTGGTTTTCGAAGATCAATTGCCACAAACGGTTCCCTTCTGTAGTAGCCTTGTCCAACTTTCCCAATAAAAGAAACTTTAATGGAGTATTGGGTTTTAGTCCATTTAAAGCGGATACTAAGGTGGAATAGTCCCTTCGTTCCCAATCTATCCTTCCCGGAATGGCGATCCACATTTCTTTTTCCTTTTTAGGAATAACAGGAACATTGGGGAAATAAATGGGGTAAAAACTATGCAGAGCAATGTTTTTTGTTTTTTGGGCGTTCGCCAATATAGCATCGTTCAATACCAAATAGCGTTTTATCTTCAAGGAAATCACCTTTTGGGTAAAGCTAGAACCCAATTTTTTGGCATTATGGAGAACACCGACACATTTGACCGAATAACCTAATAAGGAGAGGGCAAGATTACGTACAAGTTTGCTGGAACTGGCCGTGTTAAAAATAAGAAGGTCATAACTTTTCAATAGTTTCGTCAAAACCCTTAATTGCCGTACTTTTTTTAAAAAACCGCTAGGGACGGGCTCAAAAAAATGACAGTGGTTGCAAAGGTCTTGGTAGCCAGATATCTGCGATTGTAAGGCGCTATGTAAAATTACATCAACGGTATGCCCGCCGTCAGTCAAGAATTTTACCTGCGTAAATAAGCATTCCTCGTGACTTGTGCTGACCTCAATAAGCGCAACCTTCATGTATCGTTGGGTAGCTTAGGAAAATCACACGCCTTAAAAGGCAATTCTCCTTTGGTTTAGCATCAAAAATAGGTAAAATAGCTTGCTTTTGGCGCAATACTTGACTAGGACGCCAATCGCTTTTCGGTAAGGTGAAAATCTGGAACATCAGCCAATCTTGTAATAACCGGGGTAAGTTCTTCTTGCTCCAATTTTTTAAGCTCTTGATATCTTGTGTAGACACTAAGGGCATTTAAATAGCACACCGTAACCCCTTTTTCCAAATCGAGGAACCCTAGTCTGACCACAAAATTGTATAAAAACTTCCAAGTGGGTTTAAGTACCAACTTTAAGTAGTTGAAATGGTTGCCTTTACGGTATTCCTCCAAGGCCCTAAGACGCCCGTAGTGCAACATCTTGGCCTTATAATCCGTATAATTTTTGTAACAATAGTGTGTGAGTTTGGCAGAAAGACATTTTGATTCCCCATCTATTTGCAGGGTCTCGTGTACAATCTTCTCATTGGTAAACCTCGCCTTACTCTTTCTAAAGAGACGGTGGTTTTTATCCGTTTGCCAACCACTAAAGTTCAGCTTTCTATTTTTATAGATAAATTTTCTGTAAAACCAATATGCAGAAGCGGCATCATCCTTAGTAATTACCTCTTGTATTTCTTGCTGCAATACAGGGCTAACCACCTCGTCCGCATCAACAAACAAAATCCAATCGTTGGAAGCCTGCCGTAATGCAAAGGATTTTTGGTCCGTAAAATTCTCAAATCGCCTTTGGATGACCCTTACTTTAGCGTGTTGGGACAAGTACTCAAAGGTACCATCTTGACTGAACGAATCAACTACTATAATCTCATCTGCAAATGAAACGGCCTCTACACATTTCTCAATGTAGCCCATTTCATTGTAGGTAATAATTAGTGCGGATATTTTCTGCTTTGGGGTGCTCAATATCTTTTTGGATTGGTTATACAAAGGTATAACAAGAAAATAACGGATAAATTGTTTAAAGAGGTAAATTTCTTACGTCAATTAATTTTTGTTGATTTGATTAAAAACTATGGTTTTTTATATTAAAATCGATGAAAATCACCTTAAAAAAATAAATATTCTATAAAAATTCGGGGATTATTAAAACGCAAAGGAGTGCCTAGTAATTTGGAATTTTCAACTTTGAATGTAAAATACTACAACTATTTCCTTCTAAGTGGATTTTGTGTCGTAAATAGCCTTCAAAAAACTGCCACTGCATTTGTAAAGTGTCAAATACAGTGGCAGCCCTTTTCAAAATTGTATCGAGATCGACAACTAAACGGCTACATCATATTCCCGCAGGGCATCGTTAAGGGATGTCTTTTTATTGGTACTTTCCTTTCGTTTTCCAATGATCAAAGCACAGGGTACTTGGTATTCCCCAGCGCTGAATTTTTTAGTATAACTACCCGGAATGACCACGGAACCAGAAGGAACAACACCTTTTCTTTCAATAGGCTCATCACCGGTAACATCAATAATTTTTGTTGATGCGGTCAATACCACATTGGCGCCAAGAACGGCTTCTCTCTCTACACGCACACCTTCTACTACAATACAACGCGACCCGATAAAGGCGTTGTCCTCTATAATTACTGGCGACGCCTGTAAAGGTTCCAATACCCCTCCAATACCGACACCACCGCTTAGGTGCACATTTTTTCCTATTTGCGCACAACTTCCTACAGTGGCCCATGTATCTACCATGGTACCCTCGTCCACATACGCACCAATATTCACATAGCTGGGCATCAAAATAGTACCAGAAGAAATATAAGCACCGTGTCTGGCAACCGCATGGGGCACCACACGTATCCCTTTTGCCTCATAGCCTCTTTTTAGTGGAATTTTATCGTGATATTCAAAAATACCTGCTTCCAAGGTTTCCATTTTTTGAATGGGAAAATACAGCACCACGCCTTTTTTGACCCATTCGTTAATTTGCCAACCGTTGGCCGTGGGTTCCGCACAACGTAATTTCCCATCATCCAAAAGCGAAATGGCTTCCCGTATGGCATCTTGGGTCGTTTTTTCCTTAAGCAATTCCCTGTTTTCCCAGGCATTTTCTATCTGTGTTCGCAATGCGTCCATATTTCTGTTTTTTCGCAAATATAATTCTACTACCGCAATATTGGGGTTAAATTTAAAGGCGTAACATTTTTAGGGTTATTTTTGCCAAAAATTTAAATTTTGTCCAGAATTTTAGCATTGGATTACGGTAAGCTACGCACGGGCGTTGCGGTTACGGACGAACTGCAATTGATTGCCTCCGGACTTGCCACGGTGCCCACCAAAGAACTGCCCAATTTTCTAAGGGAATATTTGGGAAAGGAGAAGGTGGAGTGTATTGTTCTGGGGGAACCCAAGCAGATGGACGGGACCGCTTCGGAATCAGAGCGGTTGATACGACCATTTTTGGAAAAATTGAAAAGATGGTATCCTGAAATCCCCGTAGTTCGCCAGGATGAACGGTTTACCTCTAAATTGGCCGTACAAAGCATGATTGCAGGTGGGGTGAAAAAGAAGAAAAGACAGAATAAAGCATTGTTGGACGAGATAAGTGCAACACTTATTTTACAGTCGTATTTAGATAGAAGTTAGTTTTATGATATTACCAATTGTAGCCTACGGAGACCCTGTGCTTCGTAAAAAAGCCGCCGAAATTGATAAGGACTATCCAAAGTTGGAAACACTTTTGGAAAATATGTGGGAGAGCATGTATAAGGCAAGTGGAGTGGGTTTGGCCGCACCGCAGGTAGGATTACCCATACGTCTTTTTATTATTGACGCTACCCCGTTTTCTGATGATGAAGACCTAACCAAGGAAGAGCAGGAGGTTTTGGACGGTTTTAAAAAAATATTTATCAATGCCGTAATGGAAGAGGAAACCGGGGATGCCTGGGCCTTTAACGAAGGGTGTTTGAGCATACCTGATATCAGGGAGGACGTCAATAGAAAGGAAACCATTACCATTACCTACCAAGACGAACATTTCAAGACGCATACGGAAACCTTTACAGGTCTTCCGGCGCGTATTATACAACATGAGTACGACCATATTGAAGGCGTGCTATTTACGGATAAGCTGTCGTCATTAAAAAAACGATTGTTAAAAAGCAGATTGGAAAAAATCTCGAAAGGAAAAATTGGCGTGGATTATAAAATGCGTTTTCCCAATAGTAAAAAAGTAAGATAAATACATAAAGCAATATTGAAAAGTATAAATTTGCACCCGTTTAAAAGGAATAAAAATGGCATTGGACAAAATATTATCAATAGGGGGGAAACCGGGACTGTATAAGTTATTAACGCAAACTCGATCTGGTTTTGTGGGGGAATCCCTTTTGGATGGTAAACGAGTAACCGTTGGTATCCGAAATAATGTTAGCGTATTGTCCGAGATTGCTATTTATACTTTGGAAGAAGAAGTGCCCTTGCGTGAAGTTTTTCAAAAGATAAACGAAAAGGAGAAGGGTGGAAAAACCTCTATCGGACATAAGGAAGAAAAAATAAAGTTGGAAGAATATTTCTTTGAAATACTTCCTGATTATGATGAGGACCGTGTCTACCCCAGTGACATTAAAAAGGTCATCCAATGGTACAATATCCTTCATGACAATGGCATTACGGATTTTTCTGAAACCGATGATGAGGATAAGGCCGGGGAAGAAGAATAGTCCAAACCGACCTCTAAAAGTTCAAACTACCACCAGTTACCTTACGAACGCTGTTCAAAAGGAACCACGATTCCGTTTTCAACATAATCCTTGAGCCCTTTCAATAACAACGCCCAGCAATAGGACGACCTTTTAAAGTGGGCATTGCATTCCGGCCAATCCTTATGCCAGAATTGCAATAGCGTCCCGTTATCCTGTTCCAAAAGGTCAAACCCAAAGCTCGTTGGGTTCCAATCGGTATCGGCTTTGGTCATTTTAATATGAAAAGCTTTAGCTTCATCGGCTTTAGTGACCTTACCAAACCAGTCATACTCCGCAGTAAAAAAGAAGTTGTACATGGATCCCACACTTGGAACCCCCTCACATTTTAGTGGCCACCAGTGGATCAACTGCCACGGTAAGCTTACCGCATCATACAACGCTTTTGGTGCCGCGGAAATATGAACATCATGAAATATAGCATACCCCATATCCGTTAATTTGATTTCGCTATCCTAATTTAGTGATTATTCTTTTTGGACCCATTGGATTAACGGGGATGGGTAATAATTAATTCCCATACGTTCTAAATAAGGTGTTTGTCTTGCAAGGCGTTCCTTATATTCCTCCCATGAGCGGTTTTCTGGAGTGGACCAACCCAATTCCGCATACCCGATGATCCGTGGGAATGCCAAGTATTCCAATTCGCTTAATGTAGCTATGGTCTCCGACCATAAGGGGGCTTCTATGCCTAAAATGTGTTCTTTGGGAATACCGCTATACGTTTCTGGATTCCATAGATATGCGGTATCCACCGGGATTAATCCGGCCCAATCCAAACCATGTTTGGATAGCGTATCATACTTCATATCCAGATACGCCTTTTTCGCAGGGGAGAGGATGAGTTTCGCCCCTTTTCCAATACTTTTTTCTGCATTTTCCGTACTACGCCAAAATTGGGCAACTGTGGTGGAGTCGATTCCTGCTGCAGCAATATCGGCCCAACCGACCATGCGTTTGCCGTGTTTTTCAACAATCGTGGCAACACGTTCCACAAAATTGATATAATCTTTCTTTTTGGTCACATGGCTTTCATCACCCCCAATATGAAAATATGGCCCCGGGCTAAGGGCCGAAATCTCCCTAACCACATCATCAATAAAACGATAGACCGTATCTTTTTCCGTATGCAGGGAGCTATATCCCACCTTCATGTCGGTACGGATTCTTGGTTTTTCGGCTTTGCCACCAGCATGTAAAATAGGATAGCTTAAGGATGCCGCATTGGTGTGACCGGGCATATCGACTTCAGGTATAATGGTGATGTAGTGTTTTGACGCGTAGGCCACCAAATCCTTATAGTCCTCTTGGCTATAAAAACCGCCTTTGCCTCCACCAACTTCCGTTTGCCCGCCTATTTCGGTAAGCTTGGGCCAAGCTTTAATTTCTATGCGCCAACCTTGATCATCCGTAAGGTGCAGATGCAGGACGTTTATTTTGTAATAGGCGAGGGCGTCAATATATTTTTTGACCTCTTTTACACTAAAAAAATGTCGTGCCACATCCAACATGGTACCCCTATGGGCAAAATTTGGATGGTCTACAATTTTACCCGTTGGAACCGGCCAGATGGCATGTTGGTTCAATGTATCGTTGGATTGTTCAGGAATAAGCTGCCGAAGCGTTTGTACGCCCCTAAATGCAGCTTCAGAGGTAGCTGCGTTTAAAATAATGGAGTCCTTGTTGATATACAGTTGATACGCTTCTTTATCTAATGCTTTTAAGCTATCTGCTTGGTTGATGTAGATAATCCGTTGCGCTAAACCTTCCGCTGCAGCATTTACTGGAATGCGAAGGCCCGTTTTTAGTTCAATTTTTTCCGACAAAAAATGTGCGATGTCATCCAACTGTCCATCGGTAGGGGTATGTATGGAAGTAAATTGGTCCAAGGCAAAGGCCGAAAAAGTGGCCACTGTTTTTAAGGGTTTTGGCAGTAGTGCTGCTTCCTTCAGATTTGTTTTTGGAAGATGCAACGGTTTTTTTGGTTGACTACAGGCCGCTATACCTAACGGAATCAAGACTATAAATACAATTTTTGCCAGAGCAGAAAAATAAGTTCTTAGTTGTTTAGGATGGATCACAGTCGGGTATTTAAGGGAGAAATGGTTTGATTTGTTGATGCCAAAGGTCATAACCTAATGGGTTCATGTGCAGCCCGTCGCTTAAAAAAAGGGCCTTGTTCACTTTTCTGCCATTTAGCATAATGTCCCATACGTTGGCGAATTGGACTTGCGGATTGTCCGCGGCCAATTTCGCAAAGCGCTTATTCAATCGCTTATACTTCCCCCTCCATTTCCATCTACTAATGCTTGGTTTTGCAGAAATAAGCACAACGTCCGTAGTTGGCAATTTTGCTTGGATACGGGTCAGCACTTCTTGGGTGGTCTTGATAATCTCCCGGGGTCTTTTTTTACTTGAAATATCGTTATCCCCCTCATAAATAAAAACCTTTTTAGGCGTATACCTAAGGATGAGCTTGTCTATATGGTAAAGTAAATCCGACGTTTGCGAACCTCCGAAACCGCTGTTGATAATATGATAGTCAGGAAAACGTTCTTGCACATCCGTCCAAAAACGGATGCTGGAACTCCCCGTAAAAACTATGGTTTCTTTGGTAGGCTGCCAAAGACTATCGTTCCGTACGGTAATACTGTCTACTTCTTTGGTAAACCCATTTTGTCCAATGGCAGTTACCATTACCATTGACAATAGAAAAAAGCTGAGGGAATGTTTTGTCATAAGCACTTATAATTCTGTGGTTATACCTTGTCCCAAAGACCATTCATAAAAATTACGCAGCCATTGGTCTGCCGGTAATCCCTGGGTTTTGGCGCCAAAACCGTGTCCCCCTTTGGCAAACATATGTAAGGCCACAGGTTTTCCGGCCTCGAACATGGAATTATAAAGTTCTACGGAACCTTTGGCCAATCCCAACGGGTCATCCGTGGCACAAACAATGAACATAGGCGGGGCATCGTCCTTGGGCTTTTGTACGGCCATTGCTGTGGTCCAAGCGTAAACGGGCACCAGAAAATTAGGTCTATTCGTGTTGTCATAGGTGTAAGACACCCCCATAGTAACCGCGCCCCCTGCAGAAAATCCCATAAATCCAATCTTGTTGGGGTCAATACCATAGTACTCGGCGTTCTCCCTAACATGGTCTACGGCCTGTAAGCCGTCCTGTATGGAGTAAGGCAATACCTTACCTACTTCTTCCGCTATTTTATTGGGGTTGGTCTGCGACAGTTCGGTAATCTCCGCCACGCCGTCCTCGCCTGTGGGTACTAACCTATATTTTAATACAAATGCGGCAATCCCTTTTTTATTTAACCATTTGGCCACGTCACTACCTTCGCTGGAAATACTATGGGCATAGAGCCCACCCCCGGGGGCAATGATGACCGAAGTGCCGTTACCTTTATTTTGGGGTAAAAAAACTTCCAAGGTAGGTGTGGAAACATTGGTCACTACCGGGGTGTCCCAAATATTGGAATGGTATTCTTTTTCCCCGCCCTCCCAAATAACATCAGGAATAGCAGTATGGGGAAGCGTGATAATTTCGTTGTCCTGTGCTATCAGCGAAACACTAAAAAAAATGCTGCCGATTATTAAAAGATGACGTATCATAAGCGTTCTTATTTGCTTAAAAATAAGGTTTTTAATAGTTATTCCAATTCAAAACTAGCTGTTAACCCCTGTGCAGAGCTTCCACCGACCATAATTTGAAATGTACCGGGTTCTACCGTCCATTCGTAATCATTAGTATAAAACCCCAATTCCTTTTCGGTAAGTACAAAACGGATCGTTTTTGATGCCCCAGCTTCCAAAGCAACTTTTTCGAAGGCTTTAAGTTCTTTTATGGGCCGCACAACGGAAGCCACCGGGTCCGAAAGGTAGAGTTGTACGACTTCTTGCCCTTTGATTTTACCCGTATTGGAAAGGGTAACGGAAACTGTAGTCTCCTTTTGGCCGGTAGTAGTTATCTTAAGGTCCTTATATTTAAATTGTGTATAACTAAGGCCATGTCCAAAGGGAAATTGGGGACTGTTCTTTTCATCGGCGTAGTGACTCCAAAATACATTGGGTTCCTGTTTGGCACGTCCGGTGCGGTACTGGTTGTAATAGATGGGTACCTGCCCTACGCTACGCGGAAAGGTCATGGGTAATTTTCCGCTAGGGTTATTGTCCCCAAAAAGGGTCTGTGCAATGGCAAGGCCAGATTGCGAGCCCAATTGCCAAGTTTCTAAGATTGTAGGGATATGTTCCGCTTCCCATGGCAGTGCCAATGGCCTACCGTTCATTAAAACCAGGACGATATTTTTGTTGACTTCATGGATGGCCTTAATTAGTTGATGTTGCAATCCCGGAAGGTCGATATTGGTCCTGCTTCTGGCTTCACCACTCATAAACCCATGTTCTCCGGCAACCAGGACTACTACCGATGCATTTTTTGCAGCTTCCACCGCTTTCTCCATGCCGGCAGTATCATCGGTATTGATGGAAACATGTTGTAAAAAACTGGCATTGTCGTCAAAATATTTAGGCCCTTGGACAAAACTATAATCTTTGGTGTAGCTATTTATTCCTTCTAAAACCGATACCGCACTATTGTTATCCGAAGCCAAACGCCAGCTTCCCAAAGGACTGTTTTTATCATCGGCAAGATCCCCGATCACTACAATTCCCTTTTGGTCTTTTTTTAATGGTAGTAAACCAGTATCGTTCTTAAGAAGGACAATCGATTTTTTGGCCATATCCAAAACGGCCTCCATATGGTCCTTATGGAACAAGCGCTCTTTTTCACGATCTTCATTACAATAGCGATAGGGGTCATCAAAAAGGCCTAACTCAAATTTTACTTTCAGAATGCGCCTTACGGCATCATCAACATAACTTTCAGCTACTTTGCCCTCGCGCACACTAGCGGCCAAGTGGGTAACGTAGGCTTTGGATTCCATATCCATATCGGAACCCGCATTGGCCGCAATCTCACCGGCATGTTTGAGGTCTTTTGCAAAACCATGTGGTGCAATTTCGGCTATGGAACTCCAATCGGAAATCACAAAACCTTGGAAGCCCCATTTTCCTTTCAAAAAATCACGTTGTAACACCGCATCTGCCGTAACGGGAACCCCGTTCAAAATATTGAACCCGTTCATAACCGATTGTACATTGGCTTCAACGGCCGCTTTAAAAGGCGGGAAAACCATATTATAAAGTGTATTGGTACCAATATCGACGGTATTGTATTCTTTCCCTGCCTCCGCAAAACCGTAGGCCGCAAAATGTTTGGCCGTTGCGGCAATGGTGGAGTTGAGACTAAGGTCTTTTCCTTGGAAGCCCTTAACCCTTGCAACCCCTACTTTGGCCCCTAAAAAGGGGTCTTCGCCACCACCTTCCATAACACGGCCCCAGCGCGCATCCCTAGAAATATCTACCATAGGCGCAAAGGTCCAATTGAGACCTACCGCACTGGCTTCATTGGCAGCAACCGAAGCTGACTTTTCAATAGCTTCCATGTCCCAACTGGCAGCTTCGGCCAAGGGAATGGGGGATTGGGTCTTTAAACCATGGATAACGTCAAAACCAAAAAGCATTGGGATACCCAATCTGGATTCTTCGACCACCAGTTTTTGTAATTTTCGAACTTCTTCAACCCCTCTTACGTTAAGCATGGAACCCACCCATCCCTTTTTGAGGTGTTCATATTTAAGTGCGGCGTTGCCTCCCTCTGGGGCTGGTCCGGTAACGTCATAAAAACCATTGTATTGGTTCATTTGTCCTGCTTTTTCCTCTAAGGTCATCTGTTTTAATAGGGCCTCTATTTTTTGATCATAGTCTTGCTGGCTCATCAAATTGGTGTTTAAAGAGAGGAATAGAATAAAACATATGGGTTTTAATAATCGGTAATTCATGAATTGAGTTTTAGTTATCGCTAAGATGTATTGTTTGTGTTGAGGAAAGGTTTTAATGTTTGGTATCGTTAGGTTATTAAGGGTATATTCCCCAAGGGATACCCTATCTATTTTTTAAATCCAGTTGTTGTTAGTTTACCATAAAGAGGGCATTGGCAAAAAATAATTTTCCATTTTCCCAGAATCCTCTAAATAATGGATTGTCTACCATGTAAACTACTTGTCCCTTACCATGTGATTCCACACCGAATATTAGGGTGTTCTGTATTTTTTTCAGTGCTTTGGATCCAGCAAATCCGGCCACAGGCTTTTTGTCCCCCTCCAAATAAACGGCATTCCCATTTTTTAAGTAGGAAAAAGCTTGACTACCCAGTTTTAGGGTGAAATAATTGGTATCGTATCCAAATGCCAACGGATGGGTATTGTCCACCTTGGTATTAAAAATGGCCCCGGTAATGGCATTCTGTATGGATTCCCGTTGCTGGTTCTTGTGCAATTTTGGTTTTGCCGTTAGGGTATCCTTCTCTGTTTTTTTGGTTTTGATACCAAAACCGTTTTTACCATCAATACCGGCAATGGCACCTCCCATGGCTATTACTTTACCACCGTTATTAACCCAGGTCTTTAATTTTTTTAGACGGGCTTCCGTAAAGTAACTGCCGTAGTTTCCATCTGGAAGGACCAAAATATCATATTCCTCCATGGATACCGTATTGGCGTAATCCGTATCAATTACGGTCAGCGGATAATGCAATTGTTGCTCAAAGAAATGCCAAATCTCCCCAAACCTTAAGGTTGAGGTAGGTTTTCCGGAGAGCACGGCTACCTTTGGTTTTTTGATCATTTGGACATAGCTGGAGCCAAAATCCTTCCCAGAATCTACAAAGCCTGTTTTTACTGGTGTTATTTTTTTATGATGCTGTTGTACCGCTTTATTTAAGATTTTTAAAAAATCCTTTTGCAGCTGATTATCCGATTTTGTGATGATAAGGCTACCGCGCTTATAGGTTGCGCCTTCAAGGGAAAGCGGCGCGTAGGTTGTACGAACGTTAATTTTTTCATTTAGCAACTGGGCAAGAAAGCGGGCATCTTTCATGCTGTCCCAGTCCGTAATATAGGCATAGGAATCAGGTACTGCCGCCGGTTTTTCCTCCGTTGTTGAACTCTGGGAGTTAACTAGCGAAGTAGAAGCTACCGCATTTAAGCCATAGGCATAGGGTAGGGACCAAGCTGTTATATCATACGTAAGGGAGTCTGAAAGCTTTGCATTGGGTTCAAACAACACTTTTACCATGGTGCCTTTGGTTTGGTCGGTAGATACCACTAATGCCTTATCCGTAGTTGATAAGGAACCGGATTTGCCGGTGTCGTATTTAAAACCTTTTACCGTTTTAGCGGTTGGCGAACCGTAGCTAATTTCATGCTTTTCCAATAAGCTTTGAAGGGTTTCAATATGGTCTTCATTACCGCTTAGTACATAGCTTTTGTAGGTGAAGTCCGTATTGCTATAAAATTTTTTGAATTCCTTATTCAGTCTTTCCACATTACCGGCGGCAACTTCTATTGTAGAAAGGCCTGTAGTGTAGTGGTGTGCAATTCTATCCTTAAGTGTAAGCGTATCCCCAATCTTTCTTTTAATGCCAAGACCTGCCCTGCCACTGCCACCTTGTTCATAGGTCATCCCAATCGCACCGCTATAGGTGGGATAGGTATCCCCATAACTGGGATAGAACAGATCAAAAACTTCTTTCGTAAAGTAGAACCAACCGTTTTCATCAAAATACTTGGCGTGGTTCTTTCCAATCGTTTTTTGAAAATCACGTTGGAACGGGGTAATCACTTCATGATAAGGTTCCGCAGCTGGCGCAAAAAAATAGGGATTGTCAACACCCTGTTCATGGAAATCCACATGGATGTGCGGCAACCACTGGTTGTATTGTTTTAATCGTTGTTGGCTTTCTACTTGGGTAAGCCACGCCCAATCCCTGTTAAGGTCGAACATATAGTGATTGCTCCTGCCGGTCCACCAACCTTCGTGGTGTTCTTTGCTATTGGGGTCCACTTGATGGGGTGTGTTTTTGAATTGGTTGTACCAGTTGCTGTAGCGGTCCCTACCATCCGGATTGATGCATGGGTCCATTATGATTACGGTGTCCTCCAAATACTCTTGCTTTGTGGTTAGTAACGCATATATGGTCTTCATGGACGCTTCCGTACTAACACTTTCATTGCCGTGCACATTGTAACTTAGCCAAACAATGGCCTTGTCCGCCACTTCGCCCCCTTTGGTAGCGGCAATATGGGCTGTTCTAATGGATTCTAGGTTTTCCAGGTTTTTGGCTGTAGAGATGAACACTAGGAAGAGCGGTCGTCTTTCATAGGTTTTTCCATACTCCACCAACCTTACCTGATCGGGCCTAGCTTGTGTAAGATATTTGTAATAATCAAGAACTTCATGGTGTCTGGCAAATTGGGTGCCCAATTCGTATCCGTGGAAGGCAGATGGCGATTTAAGTTCTTGGGCTTCAATACCAAAAGTAAATAGTACGGCAAATACCAGTATAATTTTATTCATGAAAACGATTGGTTTGTGGTAAAATCAAAGCTAATAATAAAATCTGGCTTTCCGCAATTAACGTATTTTTAGCAAACCAAATTTTTAAGTAGCTTATCTTTAGGCACATTTTTATAGGCACCGCCAAAGGGCATACTACCTTAAGGATTGCCTCGAAATTAAAATTCGGTTTCGTACAAATGCCTCGTGGGCTTTCCCAGAGGATAATTTACTTGAATGGAAGTAGACTGTATACCATTTCAGCAGACGGGGTATTTCTCGTCTTTACTATGTGATTACTTAGAGGAAAAAGAAGGCCTCAAACCTTTTTACAATCGTTTTCCGCATCTAGAAAATTTTGAAGCCCAACTGTTGGAGAAGTCCGCTTCCTTTCCCCATGAAAACAGACCGGCATTGGTCAATGCGCTGAAACTGCAGTATGACAATGTTGAGGTATCTCCCACTACGCAGGAAAAGATAGCAGCACTTTCGGACAAACATACCTTTACCGTGGTTACGGGACACCAATTGAACCTATTTACGGGTCCCCTATATTTTTTATATAAGATTATCAGTACGATCAACCTTACGGAAAAATTAAAGGAAACCTATCCTAAATATGAGTTTGTGCCTATCTATTGGATGGCTACGGAAGATCATGATTTTGATGAAATCAATTATTTCAATTTTAAGGGTAAGAAAATCCAATGGAATACTGAAGCCTCAGGTGGGGTAGGACGTTTGGAAACCAAAGGATTGGAAGAAGTGTTGACGGTCATAAAAGCACAGTTTGGAACAACGGATTTTGCCAAAGAATTGATTCGGCTTTTTGAAAATGCCTATAACGACCACTCCAATTTAGCCGAGGCCACACGTTATCTGGCCAATACCCTTTTTGGTTCCCATGGTTTGGTTATTGTAGATGGGGACGATGCCGCCCTAAAGGAGATGCTGGTCCCTTATATGAAGAAGGATATTTTTGAGCAGCAGCCTTTTCATGAGGTAAGTGCTAGTATCGATGCGTTATCCAAGGTTTCCGAAGCCTATACTATTCAGGTAAACCCAAGGGAAATCAACTATTTCTACCTTAAGGATGGGTTACGGGAGCGTATTGTGGAACGTAAGGGGATCTACCACGTTAACGACACGGAGCTTCAGTTTAGCCAAGCCGAATTAGAACAGGAAATGCACTCGCATCCAGAGCGTTTTTCACCAAACGTAATTGCAAGACCCTTGTATCAAGAGGTTATTTTGCCCAATCTTTGTTATATTGGTGGGGGCGGTGAGTTGGCCTATTGGTTGGAGTTAAAAACATATTTTGAAGGCCTTAATGTCACCTTCCCCATGTTGTTGCTTAGGAATTCTGCACTGGTACTCACCCAAAAGCAGAAGGACAAGTGTAAAAAACTTGGGGTTAACGAGGCCGATTTGTTTCTGGAACAGCATTCCTTGATCAATAAAAAAATAAGGGAAATATCAAATATTACCATAGATTTTTCCCCACAAAAAAAAGTGCTCGACAAACAGTTTGAAGACCTATATGACTTGGCCTTACAAACGGATAAATCTTTTCTTGGCGCGGTCAAGGCCCAAGAAGTAAAGCAAAAGAAAGGGTTGGACCATTTAGAAAAACGCTTGTTACAAGCCCAAAAACGAAAGTTAAAAGACCATGTGGTGCGCATTACCGCTTTACAGAATGAACTTTTTCCCAATCAGTCGCTACAGGAACGACAATTGAATTTTTCTGAACTCTATTTGGAGTACGGCAGCAGTTTGATTTCTGATTTGAAAGGGAGTCTTCAGCCATTGCAACATGAATTTCTGGTTTTAAGGAACTAGAAATTGGTGTTGCCATGTATCCCCAACTTTGGTGTAGTGTACCTTAATATGATTTGGATCATTTAATTTTAGATACGTAATAGAACGTAAAACGATTTTCACCACACAAAAATGCGGACTGTCCTTAAGGTAATCCACATCCTCAGGCTTTTCCAATGCGCTGCTTGGGGCTTTGGAAGTGGTATATTCTTTTGCTGATGATGGAGGGACTTGACCCCAATAATGTGCAATGGTGCGATCGTCTTCCGTTAGCTCCGCTTTGCCGTGTATTTGAACTTGCATTAATTTATCAGGATGGTAAAACAATCCGCTTACCAGCGGGTTTTTGCGTATCTGTCCTATTTTCTGGGAACGGTAGTCGGTAAAGAATACTAACTCCATAGCGTCGGTCACATCGCGCAGGACCACGGTACGCAAATGTGGACAGTACTTGTCATCCACAGTCCCTAAAGTAAAATACCTAAAGGGATGTCCTCTTTTTTTTACGCCGCTAAACAGCTCATTTTTAAGTTGTTCTAAAATTATTCGCTCCATTTTTAATTTTTTTTTAAAATAATGGAAAAAACAGGTAGGGTTTTTTGTTTTACAGTTGTTCTATACACAAATTGTTATGAAAAGGTTTTACCTTTTTTGAATGTGAATTATTTAATTCATGTGTTTAGGTTGGTTTTGATTTTACCTTTAAAAGCCTCGGAGTGGTTCCCGGGGCTTTTTTTATTGGCACCGCCAAAGGGTATAATGCCCCAAGGTAGTTTACTTCCTAAATTTTAGTGAAGGATTAAAACAACTCCCCAAAATGGGATTTCACGGAAAAAAGCGTGGCTTCCCTCATGGTTTCAAAATAGACGTCGGCATGGCCTACCCGTTCTTTTGGTCCAATGCCAACACTGTGGAATCCTCCGGCTTTAGCCGCATCTACACCACTTTCCGCATCTTCGTAAACAATACATTCTTCGGGTTGTAGCTCCAATTGTTCCGCACCAAAAAGAAAGATATCCGGTTCCGGTTTGCTCTTGGCAACGCTATTGCCATCGCCAATGATGTCAAAATATTTCCTGGCATCCAATTGCTTTAAGACCTTGGAAGAATTCTTGCTGGCACTCCCCAAGGCCACTTTGAAGCCTTCTTGGCGTAAATGGGTAAGTAGTTCCCTGGCCCCTGGCAGATAATCCTCTGAGGTCATGGTATCCAAACTGGCCACGTAAATATCGTTCTTCATGGCAGCAAGCTCTGCCAATTTTTCTTCTTCGACCGTGGCCTTGTTGTGGTCTTTTATGATGTTGATGGAGTCCATACGGGACACTCCCCTAAGTTTTTCGTTCACCCCACGATCAAAATGCCAGTCCATATCGTCTGCTAGTTTTTTCCAAGCTTGGTAATGCAATTCTGCGGTATCTGTGATTACACCGTCTAGGTCAAATATGAAACCTTTGATCATGATTTGGTTGGTTTACTTTGTTTAGTGATTAAATTAGGGCTGGTAAAGGTAAGATTTTAGCCAATTAAATCCCTTTATTTTTTTCTGTTTTGTATGATGCAAGCTCGTTTTTCTGTTAAAATTAAAATGTTGAATTCTTTTGAAAAATAATACCAATTTAAAACAAAAACACCCTTTTTCTACCCAACCAAATTGCTATTTTTGCCCATGCAAAATCAAGTACTTATTTTAGATTTTGGTTCCCAGTACACCCAACTGATCGCCAGACGCGTTAGGGAACTCAATATTTACTCAGAAATAAAACCTTATAACAAACTGCCGGATGACCTATCTAAGTTTAAGGCAGTTATTTTATCCGGTTCCCCGTTTTCGGTACGGGCGGAAGATGCCCCACACCCGGACCTATCCCAGATAAAAGGGAAGAAACCTTTATTGGCCATTTGTTATGGAGCCCAATATCTGGCGCATTTTAATGGCGGTAACGTGGCCCCAAGTGCCACAAGGGAGTACGGAAGGGCCAACCTTAGTATGGTAAAGGAAGGGGATACTTTTTTAAAAGGAGTTGGTTTGGGAAGCCAAGTTTGGATGAGCCATAGCGATACCATCAAACAACTGCCGGAAAATGGCATATTGTTGGCAAGCACCAAAGATGTGGAAAATGCGGCCTTTACCCTTGAAGGGGAAAAGACCTACGGCATACAGTTCCACCCAGAAGTGTACCATTCTAAAGATGGCAAAAAATTACTAAAAAACTTTTTGGTCGATATTGCCCAATTGGAACAAGATTGGACCCCGGATGCCTTTGTGGAAACCACCGTGGCGGAACTACAAGAAAAAATAGGACAGGATAAGGTTATTTTAGGATTGTCCGGAGGGGTAGATAGCAGCGTGGCAGCCATGTTGTTGCACAAGGCCATAGGCGATAGGTTGCATTGTATTTTTGTAAACAACGGATTGCTCAGGAAAAATGAATTCCAAAGTGTTTTGGAACAATATCACGGAATGGGTCTTAACGTAAAGGGCGTTGATGCTTCGGCACGTTTTTTGGATGCTTTAAAGGGTGAGGAAGACCCAGAGACCAAACGCAAGATTATTGGCCGGGTGTTTATTGAGGTTTTTGATGATGAATCACAACAGGTAGAAAACGCTACTTGGTTGGCGCAGGGCACCATCTATCCGGATAGGATCGAGTCGGTTTCAGCAAGTGGGGGACCATCCGCGGTCATTAAAAGCCATCATAACGTTGGGGGGCTTCCGGACTATATGAAATTGAAAGTAGTAGAGCCACTTCAGCTTTTATTTAAGGATGAAGTACGAAGGGTAGGTGCCAATATGGGCATGGAGCCATCCATTTTGGGCAGGCATCCCTTTCCGGGGCCAGGCTTGGGAATTCGTATTTTAGGTGATATTACCCCAGAAAAAGTAGCTATATTACAAGACGTGGATGCTATTTTTATCGATGCCCTGAAAAAAAATGGGCTTTATGACAAGGTTTGGCAGGCCGGAGCCATGCTTTTACCCGTAAATAGTGTAGGGGTCATGGGCGATGAGCGTACTTATGAAAAATGTGTGGCCCTTAGGGCAGTAGAAAGTACGGATGGCATGACGGCAGATTGGGTCAATTTGCCGTATGAATTTTTGCAAAAAGTGTCCAATGAAATTATTAATAAGGTAAAAGGCGTAAATAGGGTAGTTTACGACATAAGTTCTAAACCACCGGCCACTATTGAATGGGAATAATGAAAATGTACCACTTTAAAAAACTATCGGTTGTCCTACTTTTATTGAGTGCCCTTATGGGGTATGGGCAACAGAAATTCACCACCCACCAAGTAAAAGAGGGGGAAACGCTCTATAGCATTGCCAAGGAATATCGGGTGACTCCCTATTCCATCTTAAAGGAAAACCCAGAAGTAAAGGATGCAGAGCGGTTAAAACCAAATACCGTTTTGGTTATTCCTTTAGCTGGCCAAGCCATCGTTACCAAAGACGAAAAGGAAACTGCGCAAGAGCAGCTAAAACCGCTAGGTTTTAAAAAACATCGGGTTAAAAAAAGGGAAACCGTTTTTAGCATTACCCAAAAATATGGGATTACCGAAGAACAACTAAAGCGGCACAATAGGGAGCTCTATGCTCAACAGCTAAAAAAAGGGATGGTATTGAAAATACCCAAGTATCCCGTTGTTGAACAAGCGGAAGAACGTGAACTTGATTTTGAAACCTATACCGTAGCTGAGAAAGAAACCCGATGGAGCATTGCAAATAAGTACGGTATTACCATCGATAGCCTATTGCTTTTGAATCCGGATTTAGAAAAGAATTCCAACTATTTGGCGGTCGGTCAAGAACTGCAATTGCCAAGACCTAAAGGAGATAGTTTAAAGGAGCAGGAAGTAGCCTTGTTCGAATCGTTTTCCGTACCAAAGGCCATGGGGCTTTTTAGGATAAGTCAAAACTATGGAATATCCGTAGACTCCATTATGACCTTGAATCCAGAGATAGCAGAAATAGGTGGTTTAAAGGAAGGCATGCAATTGCGTTTGCCCAAAAGGAAGCCTGCCGATGAAGTGGTGAATACGGATAATTATATCTTTTATCAGGTAAAACCAAAGCAAAACATTTTTAGGCTTACCCAAAATTTAAAGATATCCAGGGATTCCTTATTTCTATTAAATCCAGAATTGGAAAACGGATTGAAAGCGGGTATGGTCCTCAAGCTCCCTTCTAAAAAGACAAAGGATTTGGAAGTCAAGAATGCCTTGGTCTTGGATAAAGTTAACCTTATTGATAGTATCAATCCGATCAACAGACCAAAATTGGTTTTTCTGCTTCCCTTCCGATTGGATAGAATAAATTTTGACGATAAGGAAAAATCGAAAAGCCAAATAGCCAATCGAAATGATGTGCGGTATGCCGCCGGATTGTATACCGGAGCTTTGGTGGCTTTGGATTCCATTAAAAAACTTGGGGTTTCCGTAGATGTAAAAGTGTTCGACACCCAGCTAGATCTGGAGGCTGTAAAGACCATTTTGCAAAGCAACCCATTGAACGGTACGGATGCCATTGTGGGCCCCGTTGGGCCTAAATTGTTAGGGGAAGTTGCCGTGCAAGCCGCCAATTACAATATTCCGGTCATCGCCCCATTTGCTGCCAAAAGCGAGTTGAGCCTTAACAATGTATTTTTCTCCATACCGGATGATGCCATTTTAGCGGAACGGCTATTGGATTATGTTGCGGAGCAACGCGAGACGGAGCAGTTGATTATTATTGCCGACGAAAACCATCAGGCGGCCAAAGATTCCATTCTAAGCAAATTCCCTATGGCAAGAGTTGCTAAAATGAGCAAGGATGGCTCATTGCACTTGGTGGATTTCCAAGCCATGTTGTCTGAGAAAGAGACCAACTGGGTATTCGTAGAAACCGACAAACCCAACCTGGTAGCTAGTGTAAGCTCCATATTAAATGCCTCTATTGGACCTATAGTAGAAGGCGGCACAGCGGATTTTAAAGTAAAAATGTTCACTACCAATTACAATAATGCCTTTGAAGGGGAAGATGTATCGCGTCCGCATTTATCAAACCTGCAGTTTACATTTCCTTCATCGTACAGGGAGGAAGGGAGCGATAGTTTTACCAAACTGTACAATGCTAAGTTTGGCCATGATCCAGATCGTTTTGCGGTACGCGGATTTGACCTAACCTTTGATATTTTGTTGAAATTGGCCCATAAAAACAACCTGTTTGAAACTTCAAAACTAGTTGGTCAAACCGAGTATAGCGGCAATCGCTTTGATTATCATAATGATTGGACTTCGGGGTTCTTTAACAAAGCATCGTATTTGATGCAGTACAAGGATTTACGAATAACACAAATAGCTACGGAATGACATCCAAGATAACCTACACAGGGGAATTGCGAACCACCTCGGAGCATATACGGTCCGGGAATTCATTTATTACCGACGCCCCAATTGATAACAATGGATTGGGACAGGCGTTCTCCCCAACGGATACCGTTGCCACAGCTTTGGCCAGTTGTATGCTTACCGTTATGGGTATCAAAGCGCGGGATATGGAGGTCGACCTTAGAGGCGCAACAGCGGAAGTTACCAAACATATGGCTTCTGATCCCCGTAGGATCAGTAAGATTGAAATGCAATTACACCTGCCCGCAGCGGTAGGGGAAAAGCATAGGACTATTTTGGTGCGAACGGCGAATAGCTGCCCCGTGCACCATAGCTTACACCCGGATATTGAAAAGGAAATTACCTTTAATTGGACAAAAGCATAAACATCGTATGTAGTATCCTGTTTGTTTTAGGATATAATTTCGGTTTTTCGCAAGAACTGGAAGAGACCATCCCATGGGAACCTGGTAAAAGACTTGCCTGGTCCGATTTTAAAGGACCTATTCCACCGGACGCAGCAGCTGCGGCCACTACGGCTAGTGGCATTAGTTATTCCTATTCCGCCAATTTATGGCATCATGAAGTGAATTTGGATTTTGAAGTCAATACCTATTTTTACCCCAATGAATCATGGTATAAACCTTACCTATGTGATGATGTTGTGCTAAGCCATGAACAGTTGCACTTTGATATCGCGGAATTGTTTGCCCGTAAAATGCGCCTAAAATTGGAACGCACTTCCTTTACGGAAAACGTGAAATCGGAAATCAAAAAGATTTACCAAGAGATCTTAAAAGAACTATCGGATTTTCA
>CALEYA010000064.1 GCA_937926215.1 uncultured Croceitalea sp.
AGATTTTTGGTAAAAATCACTGTTTTAGGGGCGATGTATTTTAAAAAGCTTTCCCGGGTCTCATGCACCAGCTTGTTGGCTACATTAGGGATAATACTGATTTTTTTGACCTTCTCCGTAGATAGCTGTGTTTCCACATCAAAAGTTCTAATGCTATCCACTTCATCACCAAAAAACTCGATGCGATACGGTTCATCATGGGAAAAAGAGAAGACGTCCACAATACCGCCCCGCACCGAAAATTCCCCAGGTTCTGTAACAAAATCGACCCTTTTGAACTGGTATTCGAACAATACCTCGTTCAGAAATTCCAAGGACAAGGTATCCTCCAATTTTATTTTCAAGGTGTTTTTATCCAGTTCTTTTCTGGTGACCACTTTTTCAAAAAGGGCATCCGGATAGGTGACAATAACGGCTGGCTTTTTTCTGGAATTGATGCGGTTCAATACCTCTGCCCGTAATAAGACATTGGCATTATCGGTTTCCTCTATCTGATAGGGTCTTCTATAACTACCGGGATAAAAAAGCACATCGTTTTCGCCTAGGAGCTGTTCCAAATCGTTTAGGTAATAGGCAGCTTCTTCTTTGTCGTTCAAGAGCACCAAAAAAGGCAATTCACTAGAGGCGAAGGTATTCGAAATTACAAAGGATAGGGAAGACCCTGTGAGTCCATGAAGACCAAATTTTTTGTCCTTGGTGCTGTTCTGGGTTTGGGAATGGGCAATGGCTTTCCGCAGTTTTCCCAGTTGGGGAGACTGTTCAAAAAGTTCTAAAATGGAGGTTTTGGTCAACCTAAAAACTTTGCGCAAATATAGGGGCGGTTGGGCAGGGGCGCAACGCCTTTTTTAATTTTCTGATGTTCTTTCCAATAATTTTTGAAACGGGTTTGTCTTTCTGTTCTTAAAGCCATGCGCCAGAATTGCCAGTATCAGCAGAATACAGCCAGCTAAGGCTACATAAGAAATAGCATTGATAGAGCCTTGATGGCGACTATAAATGGCAAATAATGCCCAAACACCGACTAGGGCAAACTCCCGTAAATTTCTTTTCCAAATCATGAGAAGATTAAGAATGATGGCAACAACGATCAGTAGTATGGTCCACGTAGTTTCGGATAGAAAACCACCGTCCCATCCTATTTTTGTTAGATAAGCGGCAATATTGGCAATGGTCGCCACTGAAATCCACCCCGAGTAAATAGCGATGGGCCACCAGACAAAAGCTATTACTTCTATAGGGGCATCCCAACGTTCCATATTAGTGCGCAACACAATCTTTATCAAGGCAAATAAAATGCCCAACATGATGAGTACGGAAAGTCCGGTGTAATCATAAACAAAAGCAAGCACCCAGGCACAATTCAGAACATTGGCGGTAACAAACCAATAGCCGGTCTGTGCTATGAATGGACTTTCTTTATTACTAAAGAATGCCCTACGAATTTGGAAAATACCATATGCTAAAAGGCCCAAAAAAATAAGCCCCCAAATAGCGAAGGCGTAGCTTGCAGGGGTAAAAAGGTTGTCATACCTGCCGCTAATCTCGCCAATAGTGGTGTTGTTGAGCCGTAAGGCCTGTGATATATAATTTACCGCAATTACAAGGATAACAGAACATAAATTAAGGAGGGCCAGTTTCTTTTTCAAGGGTTTGGAATTTATTCAAAAGTAAGGATGCCTTCTTTAATGTATGTGCTTGTTTGCAATTAATTCTAGCATATTCTTTGACTAGGTTTTTAAGAGGGCGGACTACTAAACTTTCACCACCTCCTTTTCTGCAATGACAAAGACTTCATCTTCTTTTGAAGGTTCTAGAAAGTAGGTGCCCGTAAACTGCCCAAAAGCAGGCAGGATTAATTGTGTAGGCTTCTTGAAAAAGCAGGCCAGTTTTAAGCGCTGCCGCCCAAAACCTTGCAGGCGAACAGCCGGATGGATATGTCCGCAAAAATTAAAGAGGGCCTCCCGCTCTGTGGGATGGTGGGTGAGCAAAAAGGTGTCCAGCACCAATTCCTGTAGGCATGGAATACCCAAGCCTTCAAACTTTAAGGGGGAGATGATATCGTGATTGCCGGCTACTAAAATTATTTCCGCTGGGGTTCGTGCTACCCAGTTTTCAAACAACTGCCACTCTTTGTTGATGGAAGAGTGGAACAAATCGCCCAAAAAACAGACTTGGAAGGGTTTAAAATGAGTGATGATTTCATCCAATAGCATAAAATTCTTGTGGACCGCTTTTTGGGGCACGGCAGCCCCAAATTTTCTAAAATGGCCCACTTTTCCCAGATGCACATCACTTATCAACAGCAGGGATTTTTCCACCCAAAAAGCACCTCCAAGGGGATGAAGAACAAATTGTTGGTTATGGATGTGGATGGATTGGGTCATGAATCGAAAATAGCCTTTAATTTCAAAGGTAGTGCAACCACCACTTTCTCCCGGCGCAATGCCGGGATTCATTCTTGCACCAGACGCGGACAGGCTCTTCTTGAAAAAGGAGGAGCCCTTTTCTATGAAACCGCTATTAGTTCCTCTCTTAAATTTAGGAGGGGTGTCAGCCAAAGGCTGACGGGGTGGTCTACTTCATCAACACCTTGGTCAT
>CALEYA010000065.1 GCA_937926215.1 uncultured Croceitalea sp.
TGTTCTTTTTTGTATGGGCCATACACCTTATCGTTTCCCAAAAATGGAAACTGGCGGCACCCATATATGCACTTTCCATCCTCTTAAAGTTGGTTCCACTGCTCTTCCTACCCATCTTCTTTAAGCATTTTGGGTTTAAAAAAAGCGTGTGGTTTTATGGGTTGATAGGCATCACCTGCCTGACCTTTTTGCTTCCGTTCTATTCCCCTGTTTTTATTGCAAATTATTCCAAGACCGTAGGCCTGTGGTTCTCCAATTTTGAATTCAACGCCAGTATATACAATCTAGTAAAGTATGTGGGCGTAACTTGTTTTGATGCCAAGCCTTGGTTGCTGGTCAAATCCTATGGTAGTTTGGTGCCCAAACTGGTCATTGTAATTGCCTTGGCGTTGACCTTTTTTAGGAAAAACGAAAAGCCTAAGGTCTTACTCACTTCCATGCTCGTTTTATTGACCTGCTATTATTTTTTGTCGGCCACGGTGCATCCTTGGTATATTATCTTCCTGTTGACCCTCGGTATTTTCTCGGGTTTTAAGTATCCTTTGGTGTGGTCCCTAATGGTTGTCCTAAGCTATTTTGCCTATTCCAATCCTGGATTTAAAGAACATTTGGGGTTACTGGCCCTTGAATATTTTGTAGTCTTTGGTTATTTATGCTATGAAATTGTAAAAAAACATAACATTAAACCCTTCTTTCGTAAAAAATTGGACGCAAACTAGGCTCGTTCAAAATACATTTATACATTTATCCTGTAATGAACGAACAAAACTACATCGTATCACTAATGAGCACTGTTGCTCCACGTCGTCCATTTGCGCCCCGTCGCCGTCGCCCGTAAGGGTGCATATCTATTTTGGAATTAGGTGAGTCCAATTCCGCAAGTTCTCCAAAAAACCTTTTCATTCATTTTTATCAAAAACCATTAGCAATGGAAATTGTTATTGCTAACGAATCACATTTTAAGTACGCCCAGGTCATAAGCGACACTATTACGGACTCCGCCAAAGTACGGGGTACCGGAATAGCACAGCGCACACCGGAGTACATCATTAAACGCTTGGAAAACGGAAACGCCGTGATTGCATTGGACGGTGAAACCTTTGCCGGATTCTGCTATATAGAAGTATGGGGCAATAAAGGTTTTGTTGCTAATTCCGGACTTATCGTACATCCTGATTACCGGGGCAAGGGGTTAGCCAAGAAAATCAAGGAAGCCATTTTTGAACTATCGCGTAAAAAATTTCCGGAAGCCAAGATTTTTGGTATTACTACCGGACTTCCCGTAATGAAAATGAACTACGCCCTAGGGTACAAACCGGTCACTTTTTCAGAACTGACGGATGACCCAGATTTCTGGAAGGGATGCCAGACCTGCAAAAACTTTGACATTCTCACTAGAACGGAGCGCAAAATGTGCCTATGTACAGGTATGTTATATGACCCTGTCCAAAAAGAAAAAGAAAAGGAACAATTGAACAGCAAGGCGTTTTCCAGGTTAAAACGGATTAAGGAAAACCTATTTCTAAAGAAAAAAACAAAGTAAACCAGTCCCATCGAGCTGGCCTGCCAGTTGTTCCAAAAGGAAGCTGTTCCCGCTTGAAAAGACATCGCTATCATTAGAATTATGAAAAAATTAGTGCTTGCCTATAGTGGCGGTCTAGATACATCGTACTGCGCAAAATACCTCTCACAAGAGGAAGGCTATGAAGTCCATGCCGTGAGTGTGAATACCGGAGGGTTTTCACCGGAAGAAATCAATACCATCCAAGAAAAAGCCTTGGCCCTTGGGGCAAGCAGTTATACTTCTTTGGATGCCGTAAAGACCTTTTATGACAAAGTGGTCAAATACCTCATTTTTGGCAATGTGCTCCGTAACAATACGTATCCCCTTTCGGTTAGCGCAGAGCGAATCGTGCAGGCGGTGGAAATTGTGGAACATGCCAAAAAAATTGGTGCGGACTACATCGCCCATGGCAGTACCGGTGCGGGTAACGATCAAGTGCGGTTTGATATGATCTTTCAGACCTTGGCACCAAAAATTAAAATTATCACGCCTATAAGGGACAACAAATTGGCTCGCGAAGATGAAATTGCGTACCTACAGAAAAACGGGGTCGATTATTCTTGGGAAAAGGCCAAATACTCCATCAATAAAGGGCTTTGGGGCACTTCCGTTGGAGGAGATGAAACCCTTACTTCCCACCTGCCCTTGCCCGGTACCGCTTATCCAAGCCAGTTGGAAGAAAAAGAACCCACGCAGCTAAAACTCACCTTTGAAAAAGGGGAGTTGACGGCTATTGACGGTCAAAAAAATACGCCCGTTGCCAATATTGAACTACTGGAAAACATGGCTTCCAAATATGCCATAGGTAGGGACATCCACGTAGGGGATACTATTATTGGCATTAAAGGCAGGGTGGGGTTTGAAGCGGCTGCCGCTTTGATTATCATAAAAGCCCACCATTTGTTGGAAAAACACACCTTGAGCAAGTGGCAACAATACCAAAAAGAACAACAAGGGAATTTTTATGGAATGCTTTTGCATGAAGGGAATTATTTGGATGAGGTCATGCGCAATATTGAGGCTTTCCTTACCGATACCAAGAAAAACGTTTCTGGTGATGTCTTTGTAAGTCTATACCCTTTCCAATTTCGATTGGACGGTATTGATTCCCCACACGACTTGATGAACGCATCCTTTGGCAGTTATGGCGAAATGAACAAGGGCTGGACCGCCGATGATGCCAAAGGTTTTATTAAAATCCTTTCCAATCCGGGTAAAATTGCGAACCACGTAAATCAAAATTAAGGGAAATTACAAATAGCGCACTAGTTGAAATAAAAAATTGAACATGATTACAGCAGGAATAATAGGAGGCTCGGGCTATACTGGCGGGGAATTGATCAGATTATTGCTTAACCATCCTGGGACTAAAGTAGATTTTGTCTACAGCACCACACGGGCGGGAAAAGCGATTAGCACGGCGCATGCCGATTTAATCGGCAGTACCGACCTTAGCTTTACGGGAATAGTAAATCCCAATGTGGATGTGGTTTTTCTATGTTTGGGCCATGGCAATTCTTCCAAATTTTTGGCGGAACATCAATTTGCCTCCCACACAAAAATCATTGATCTGAGTAATGATTTTCGGCTGAAAGACGATGCGCGGTTTCATGGCCAACATTTTGTGTACGGCCTTCCCGAATTGTACAAATCCGATATTGAAGCGGCGAGTGCGGTTGCAAATCCCGGTTGTTTTGCTACCGCGATACAATTGGCCTTATTACCATTGGCAAGCGTCAATCTATTGCATAATGACGTGCACGTCAACGCAGTGACCGGAAGTACGGGTGCGGGCGTAAAACCTTCGGACACTACCCATTTTAGTTGGCGTAACAACAACGCTAGTTGGTATAAACCATTTACCCATCAACATTTAGGGGAAATTGGGGAAAGTCTCGCTTCTTTTGATAACGCCGTAGGTGAACTCCATTTTCTTCCCAATAGGGGGAATTTTGCCAGGGGTATATTGGCCACTGCCTATACCCATTTTAAAGGCGGCCTTGAAGAGGCACAAGAAATATATGCCCATTTTTATGACAGTGCGGTATTTACGCATGTTACGGAACAGCCCATTCATTTAAAGCAAGTGGTCAACACCAACAATTGCCATATCCATTTGCACAAACACAACGATCTGCTTTTGGTAACCTCGGCCATTGACAACCTTTTAAAAGGGGCCTCTGGACAAGCGGTTCAAAACATGAACTTGATTTTTGGGTTTGAGGAGACCTTGGGGTTACAACTTAAAGCATCGGCCTTTTAAATGAACTCATTTAAACTATTTGGATTGAAGCTAAAATTAGATATTTTTTGCCCTGTTGAAGACTTTTTTGAGTTGCACCCGCCTTGCCGCGAGGCAGGTAGCTGGGCTACGGAAAGAAAAAAAGGTGAAAGCAGGATTAAAAAGAGCAATTTTTTAGCCAGTTGAAAAAGTTTAAATGAGTTCAATAACACATCAAAGAACAATAAACAGCTACAAATGAAAATAGCGATCATAGGTGCAGGAAATTTAGGATTGGCCATTGCAAAAGGGGTTTTGCATAGCAATGGGGCCACTACCATGTATTTGACCAAAAGGAACATTGCGGAAATCAAGGATTTCGAAAAATACGGCAACGTTACCGTAACGACGGACAACGCGGAGGCCGTCAAAAACTCCGATATTTTAATTTTTGCCGTACAACCGGGACATTTTGAAGCCATTTTATATGACATCAAAGACCTTTTGGGCGAAAACCATGTGCTTATGAGTACCATTACCGGTTTTGGCATCCAACAGATGGAAGCTATTGTTGGTACGGACAAATATATTGTAAGGACCATGCCCAATACGGCTATTTCCGTGGGTAAATCCATGACCTGTATCTGTAGCAATGGCTTGGGCAAAAAACGAATCGATTTGGCCAAAGCGGTTTTTAACAGAATGGGGCATTCCTTGGTTATTCCAGAAGACCAAATGCAAGCTGCCACCGTTATTTGCGCCAGTGGTATCGCATTTTGGATGCGTTTGATCCGCGCCACGACCCAAGGGGCCATCCAATTAGGTTTTGATGCCAAAGAAGCGCAAGAACTGGCCATGCACACCTGCAACGGGGCCGCTAGTTTATTGATAGAATCCGGCAGTCATCCAGAAGAGGAAATCGATAGGGTGACTACCCCACAAGGCTGTACCATTTCCGGATTGAACGAAATGGAACATCAAGGTTTGAGCTCTTCCCTAATTCGTGGGATAGTGACTTCTTTTGATAAGATCAGTGAAATAAAAAAGAAATAAATACAATCGTAACCATAAACCTTGTACTTGATATTTGGGTTTGATTTGAATTTTGACCATGAAACTATTTGATGTATATCCGCTTTATGACGTGACCCCGGTTTCCGCTAAGGGAATTGAAGTCATGGATGACAAGGGACAAAAATACTTGGATTTCTATGGCGGTCATGCGGTAATTTCCATAGGACATTCCCATCCGCATTATGTCAATCGCTTAAAAGATCAATTGGATAAAATTGGCTTCTACAGCAATTCCATAAAAAATCCGCTTCAGACGGAACTTGCCTCAAAAATTGGGGAACTGTCCAACTGTGGTGACTATAACCTTTTTATGTGCAATTCTGGGGCGGAAGCCAATGAAAATGCACTAAAAATGGCATCGTTCCATACAGGGAAACCCAAGGTCATTGCATTTAACAACGGGTTTCATGGGCGTACTTCCGCAGCGGTGGCTACAACGGACAACCCAAAAATAAATGCCCCTATCAACAAGCAACAAGAGGTCACCTTTCTTGCGTTCGAAGATTTTGAAGGTTTGGAAAAAGCACTGCAAACCGGGGCGTATTGTGCTGTAATCTTAGAGGCTATTCAAGGGGTTGGAGGTCTTGATGAACCCAGTACGGGCTTCTATCAATTCCTTCAAGAAAAATGCAACCAATACAATACCTTGATTATCGCGGACGAAGTACAGTCCGGTTTTGGGCGTAGTGGAACCTTTTTTGCCTTTCAACATCATGGGATTACCCCAGATATCATTTCCATTGCCAAAGGCATGGGCAACGGCTTTCCGGTAGGCGGGGTGTTGATCCATGAAACCATTGAAGCTTCTTACGGTCTTTTGGGCACTACCTTTGGCGGCAACCATTTGGCTTGCGCCGCAACTATGGCGGTCCTAGAAGTGTTGGAACAAGAAAACCTTATGGAAAATGCGACCCTTTTAGGTGCCTACTTTTTACAAAAAGCGAAGGCCATTCCTCAAGTAAAAAAAGTAAAAGGTCGCGGACTGATGTTAGGCCTGGAATTTGATTTTGCGGTTTCGGATCTACGAAAAAAACTCATTCATAACCAATACATGTTCACCGGTGGATCGGCCAATAAAAATTTGCTTCGGTTTTTACCGGCCTTAAATATCACCAAAGACCATATCGACGTATTCTTTGAAGCCTTAAAAGCCGAACTAGTATGAAAAACTACCTTTCCATAAATGATTTGGGCAATTTACAAAAAGCGGTTGATGAGGCCATACAGCTAAAAAAAGCACCGTATCACCATAAAAGTTTGGGACAGCAAAAGACCATTTGCCTCCTGTTCTTTAACAATAGCCTACGTACCCGCTTAAGCACCCAAAAGGCCGCCATGCATTTGGGTATGGAGGTGATGGTCATGAACTTTGGCAGCGAAGGTTGGCAATTGGAGTTTGAGGATGGTACCGTTATGGACCAAGGAAAATCCGAGCACATTAAGGAGGCTGCTCAAGTAGTTTCCCAATTTGCGGATATTGTTGCCATTAGGGCCTTTGCCGATCTAAAGGATAAGGAAAAGGATGAAGCAGAGATAGTTTTGAACGGCTTTGCAACCTACGCCAGTATTCCCGTAGTCAATATGGAGAGTTCTGTAGGCCACCCGCTACAGGCCTTGGCAGATGCCATTACCCTTGCGGAGGAAAAGGAAATTGGCAGACCAAAAGTAGTACTCTCTTGGGCGCCCCATCCAAAGGCCTTACCCCATGCCGTTGCCAATTCGTTTGTGCAAATGATGCAACTGCAAGATGCGGAATTCGTTATTACACATCCCAAAGGGTATGAGCTTGACCCTAAAATAACAAAGGACTGTAAAATTGTGTATGACCAAGAAAAGGCGTTGGAAAACGCGAACTTTGTTTACGTAAAAAATTGGAGTAGTTATACCGATTATGGCCAGGTGCTTCTACAAGATAAAAATTGGATGATGACCCAAGAAAAACTGGGAAATGCCAAATTTATGCATTGCCTCCCCGTGCGGAGAAATGTCGTAGTGGAGGATGCCGTTTTGGACGGTAACCAAAGCTTGGTCATTGAACAAGCTAACAATAGGACTTGGGCAGCACAGTTGGTTTTAAAACGAATATTAGCCCCCTAGCCCCAAAGCGGAAGTGTACTTACGCAGTAAGACAGTATGAATAGATAGCAGTATTGGATGAGCATGGCACAACATAATACAAAGGAAAAGCAGCTTCCCCTTAGGAAGGATGGGATGGGCTTGTCCATAGTAAAAATTGGTGGCAACATCATTGAAGATAAGGTGAAACTCGCTGAGTTCCTATCTTTATTTTCCAAGATGAAGGGACCTAAGATTTTGGTGCACGGTGGAGGTAAAAAGGCCAATCAGGTTTTAAAAAAAATGGGGCTTACCCCAAAAATGGTGGACGGTCGCCGAATCACCGATGCCGAAAGTTTGGATGTCGCCATTATGGTCTATGGGGGATTGGCAAATAAAAATATAGTGGCCCAATTACAATCCATGGGTTGCAACGCCATTGGAATGAGCGGTGCGGATGCCAATAG
>CALEYA010000066.1 GCA_937926215.1 uncultured Croceitalea sp.
GAACACCGCTTTTTCAGATTGGAAAAACCCGAACTTTTTATCGGAAATCTGTTGGGTCGGTTTTTTAGGAAGGGATTCCTTGGGGTATTTCATAAAGGCACCAAGGGTGGCGTAACTCAATCTCAGTCCGCCTGGAACACCTTTTCTTGAAGCTGTCAATAACTTTAGACCGTTGGCATTTCCTTCAAAGTCTACCAAATCCCGATATTCCTTTTCAGTGAGTTCCGCTTGGTATTGCTTGCCGAAACCAGATTCAAAAAAAGTGCCTATTGCCTTTTCCCCGCTATGCCCAAAAGGCGGGTTGCCAATATCATGCGCCAAGGAAGCAGCGGCAACAATGGCCCCAAAATCATTGAATTGGTACCCCAGCTCGCTTTGTAAATGTGGGTATTTTGCCAATATCTTCTGTCCGGCAATACGCCCCAAACTTCTACCCACCACGGAAACTTCCAAGCTATGCGTAAGTCGGGTATGCACAAAATCACGGCTTGAACCTACATTTATGGGCATAGGGACCACCTGTGTTTTGTCTTGCAGACTCCGAAAAGCAGATGAAAATATAATGCGGTCATAATCTACCTCAAAGCCCAAACGGGTTTCGTCTTGTTGGCTGCGCAGTCGCTTTTCAGTATCGCCGAATCGTTTTAAAGAAAGTAACCGTTCCCAAGTCATAAAATCTACTCTAAAATTGGTTGGAGTGTAAAACTATACTTTTATTTGCACCCAAACATAGGGAAACCTTCTTCTTTGGTGTTTCCATATGGTAACATTTTATTAACCTGTAAGCAGAAATATAATGGCATTTTTGCTTACTTTTTAGCACGTTATGGGCGAAAACATATACATTTTCATGATTGTGGCCTTGGCCATTCTTGCCATTACGGATTTGGTCGTAGGGGTAAGTAATGATGCTGTTAATTTCCTGAATTCTGCCATTGGGTCTAAAGCGATTTCCTTTAAAACCGTAATGATTGTTGCCAGCTTGGGCATTGCGTTTGGTGCCATGTCTTCCAGTGGGATGATGGAAGTAGCCCGAAAAGGCATCTTTAACCCTACCGAATTTGTCTTTGAAGAAATCATGTACATTTTTATGGCCGTGATGATTACCGATATTTTGCTGTTGGACTTTTTCAATACCTTGGGAATGCCTACCTCCACCACGGTATCCATTGTTTTTGAGCTTTTGGGGGCGGCCGTAGCCATCTCCTTGGTAAAAATTATGGGCATGGATGGTAGTTTTTCAGACCTTACGGATTACATCAATACGGAAAAAGCGACCCAAATTATTCTAGGCATTCTATTATCCGTATTTATTGCCTTTACTATTGGGGCCATAGTCCAATTTGTTTCAAGGGTCTTGATTTCCTTTAAATATGATAATCGTCCAAAATATGTGGAAGCTGTTTTTGGGGGATTGGCCATTTCTGCTATTGTACATTTTATACTCGTCAAGGGACTTAAAAGTGCCGCCATATTTGACGATTCCCTTATCGAATTCGTATACACCTCACCCTTACTTTTTCTGCTGGGGAATTTTATTTTTTGGACAGGTTTATCTTGGGTTTTTTCCACTTTCCTAAAATGGAACATCTACACTGTAGTTATCGTTTTGGGGACCTTTGCATTGGCCATGGCCTTTGCGGGCAACGACTTGGTCAACTTTATTGGGGTCCCGATCGCAGCCTTGCAATCGTTCCAAGATTGGCAGGGTTCCGGTATTCCTGCTTCGGAATTCAATATGAAAGGATTGACCGCCGCCGTACGGACACCGACCCTTTTATTATTATTGTCCGGCGCCATTATGGTAATTACCCTTTGGTTTTCCTCCAAAGCCAAGAGCGTAGTAAAAACCAGTGTAGATTTGGCCAGACAGGATGAAGGTGAAGAGCGTTTTCAACCTAACTTTTTATCACGACAGATCGTAAAATTGAGTGTATCGGCATTTGAAGGTTTTTCTACCGTTTTTCCGCCCAAGCTCAAAGCCAAAATTGACCGACAGTTTGAGGTCCCCTACGCCTATGTACCAAAAAGTAAATTGCAGGATATGCCCGCGTTTGATTTGGTCCGTGCCGCTGTAAACCTCATGGTAGCCAGTGTGCTTATCTCCATTGCAACTTCCATGAAATTGCCTTTGTCCACCACCTATGTGACCTTTATGGTAGCAATGGGAACATCTTTAGCGGATAGGGCATGGGGAGCGGAAAGTGCCGTATACCGGGTCGCCGGGGTTCTCAATGTTATAGGGGGTTGGTTTTTTACTGCATTCAGTGCATTTACCGCCGCAGCCATCATAGCTTATATTTTGCATTTGGGCGGGTTTGTGGCATTGGTGATTTTATTGCTTGTTGCTGCCGTACTCCTGCTGCGCAATTATATGGCGCATAACAGGAAAACCAAGGAAATAAAGGCAGAGGACAGTTTACGAAGGGCAGAAAGTAGTTCTATACAGGGTGTTATTGAAGAAAGTGCGGATACTATTGCGAATATGATCCGGAGGACCAATAAAATCTATACAGGAGCCATTAATGGTTTGGCCAAACATGATTTGGATGCCCTAAAAAAGAACAATAAAGGCGTATCTAAAATGTCCAAGGAAATTGAAGGCCTTCAAAACAACATCTTCTATTTCATCAAGAATTTGGATGAATCCAGTGTGGGTGGTGCCAGTAACTTTTACATTTCCCTTTTGGGGCATTTACAAGACCTCTCCCAATCCTTGGAGTACATTTCCAAAGTGGGGTACAAACATGTAAACAACAACCACAAAAAATTAAAATATAACCAAATCAAGGAATTGAAAGATTTGGACCAACATTTGGAAACCTTGTTCAATGATACCTCGGAAACTTTTACCAACCGATCTTTTGAGCGTGTGGGGAACATGTTGGCCTCTAAAAACAGGTATTTTGAATTGGTCGATAAAAAAATAGAGAAGCAGGTAGCCAGAACCCGTACGGAAGAATCCAGCCCAAAAAACACGACCCTCTATTTCTCCCTACTTACGGAAAGTAAGGATTTGATCAAGGCCGCCATGAATCTATTGGAACTCTACTATACGGAACATGATAGTTCCATTACGCCAGCACGAATAGAAAA
>CALEYA010000067.1 GCA_937926215.1 uncultured Croceitalea sp.
TATTGTTCAAAAAATAATCAGGTGCCCTAAAATCGCCAAAACGTTTATAAGTGGCCTGGGCCCGTATTCCCAATCCGTTGGCAAAACCTTTTTCCAATCGCGTCGTAAGCACACCGCCTCTACCATTGGAAGAAACTGAAGCTAAGGTTGATCCGGTGAGGGTCTCTTTTTGCTTATAGGGTTTGGAGGTTGCAATGACTACGCCGCCTATGGCGTCACCACCATATTTTAAGGCACCAGAACCTTTAACCACCGTTATTCTATCCGTTGCATTCAAATCCACATTGGGGGCATGTTCCGAACCCCATTCTTGGTCTTGTAACCGTACTTCATTGGTAACTAGTAAGATGCGACTACCATTTAATCCTTGGATAACCGGTTTTACAATAGTGCTTCCCGTAGTGAGGGAAGAAACCCCACTCAATTCTTTTAAGGCGTCCCCAAGGGAACCGCTGGCATATTTTTCCAATACGACCTTGTCCACGCTGGCGGAGGTAACACTGGTAGCATGCGGTTCTTTTTCCGTTCCCAAAAGGGTTACGCCTTCCAATAACTCTAAATGGTGTTCTAAAGTGATATCCAGTTCTGTATTGCCTTGTATATCAACAGCTAGGAAGGTGGTGTTGCATTCTGGATGCGCTATTTCCAATTCTATTTTCCCGGGACAAAGCGCTGTGAATTCATAGTTTCCCTTACTATCGGAAATAACGGAAATGGTGGTGCCATATATGGTAATACTGGCACCTGCCAATACCGTTTTATTATGGTAATCCAGAACTTTACCCTTTAGGCTAAGCGCACACTGTCCTTGTACTTGGGTAAAGGAAACCATTGAAAATAATAAGAGAATAACAATTCGCATTGTTGTAGCGTACTAGATAACATATAAATACTAGGTAAGACCAAGCACTGGATGTGCAGTCTTCTAATCGGAATATTAAATGCTAGTGGGTGGAGGTCTGGAAAAGAAACCATAACCTGCATACTCTTGTACGACAACTACAGTAGAAGTATTGACAGTTGTTTCGATAGCCTCTAAAACTGCCGTTGGTAAAGAAATAGTGACGGTATGGGTAAATGATGTTAATTGTTGCTGTACCGCTAGTTCGCAAGAAGTGCAATTTTCAATTTCGTCTGCGTCGGTATCGTGATGGGAATAGATATGTACGGCAGATACCTTAAAAGCCATTAGGGCTATAAAGATGAATGAAGCTGCTATTTTTGTGAATTCCCGCATTATTCGGCTAAAATATACTTTTTACGATATGTGTCCTTGTTAATAAAATCACAATTAATTAAATAAGAATCCTAGTCCCAATCGTTTGAGCATTTTCTTTTCAAAGGCCCAAAAGAATTTGTGCTGTCCAAACAGCCAGCCAAAAAAGACTAATAACACCTGATAAATGGGGAAAATGAGCAAAATTCGTATGGGCCAATAAATCCACCCGGAGATGGTTCCTTTGGTCAAACCCAACAGTTCCGTTAGGGGCCCCGCTAGTTTAGCGGAAGCACTTCCGGTAATTGCAAAGACAATAAAGATAACTGCGATTTGAAAGTTGGAACCGATACCCCAACGTTGTTTTAATTTTTCCATCCGATAGAATTCGATGGCAAATTTACAAGATTATATCCGAGGTAAAAAGGGACCAAGCCTTTGGTTGAACCTTCTTTGGAAAAAAACAAAGTAATTGTACAATTTATAGTTTACCTCATATCCATAATCAATGGTAGGATCATAATCAATTTGAAGTTGGTAGAGGTTTGGGTCAAATCGAAACGGATTCAAAACACGTTGGTTCCAATTGATGACCAAGATATTATTCCTGCTCTCTAAAAACGATTGCGAATAATAACCTGGGGGCCTAGCGATGCTTTGCAGCCATACATTAAACCCGGGCTCTATGATGATAATCTCATACTCGGATTCCTCATCTGCAATTTCAACGGGTTCTTCGTTGGCGGAAGCAAACACGGCTTTTTCTTCTTCCGTAATGTCCAATGCTTCTTTCTGGGCAGAACAGGACATTACCAATAAGCAAAGTATGAGCCACCCACACGATTGATATACGCTCTTTAAATTCATAACAACAAGGTATAAAAAAAGCCATTTAGAAGTTCTAAACGGCTTGTTAAATACTTTTGTGAAAAATTATTTTCCAAACAACCCACCAAGAAGTCCCCCAAGGCCTCCTTTTTTCTTTCCACCACTGGACAATACCATGCCGGCAAGATCGTCAATAACGCTGCCGTCACCATCGGAATCCAAAAAGCTTTCGATAAGTGACTGTTGCTTGTTGGCCGTTTGGTTACCGCCCATAAGACCGCCCAACAAACCGCTTAGGGCATCAGGACTGCTTACGTTCTGCTGTCTGGTCTGCTTTCCTAAATACCCCAATAAAATGGGTGCGGCTATTTTAAGGATTTGCCCAACCGTTCCGGAATCTATTCCTGTTTTATTACTTAGGGCATTCTCTACTTGAGGTTGCTTTTGACCAAAAACATGACCAAGGATTCCGGCACCATCATCCATAACGGACTGGTCTACACCACCGCCGAACAAGCTACCCAAATCATTAAGGATACTACCATCATGCTTGGAAGATAAGGCACTCATCAATCCTTGCGCCCCAGATGGGTTTGCCGCATTTTTCTTCATGGCACCCATGATCAAAGGCATGGCCATGGCCAATACATCTGCAGTTTTTCCTTCGGACTGTCCCGTTTGACCAGAGACACCACTTATTAATTGTTTGCCCACGGGGCTATTTATTAAATCTAATAATCCTGACATTTTCTATCGTGTTTTAAAATGAAACTACAATGTACAAAAAGAACTACTATAGTATGCTTAGCCCAACAAAGTATTTATCCAAGGAGGGTTATTATCTGGGACGCCAGTTCCAGTCCGATTCGGTCTTGGGCCTCTTTGGTAGCGGCACCTATGTGCGGACTTAAAGAAATATTAGGATGCATTAATATGCGGATTTCCGGGCTGGGTTCCGATTCAAAGACATCCAATCCCGCAAAGGTTACCTTACCGGATTCTATGGCTTCCACTAAGGCGACCTCATCTAAAGTGCCCCCTCTGGACGCATTGATAATGGCTACACCATCTTTCATGCTATTGAACTCATGCGAACTTAGGATATAGTCTTTTTGGGCGGGCACATGCAAACTGATAAAATCCGAAGTTTTAAGTAATGTATCCATAGGCGTGCTTTTGAATTTAAAGGAAACCTCCTGTCCATCAAAAAAATGAAGTGCTATGTCTTGCTCGTCTGTATTGGGGTCATGGTAAATTACTTGCATGCCGCAACCGATGCCAATTTTGGCGACCTCTTGTCCAATCCTACCAAAGCCTATAATCCCAAGCGTCTTTCCCCGTAATTCCGATCCGCCGGCATAGGCCTTTTTTAGTTGTTTGAATTTGCTATCCCCTTCTAAAGGCATATTTCTATTGGCATCGTACAAAAAGCGCACGCCACCAAATAAATGGGCGAATACCAATTCCGCAACGGATAGGGAAGAGGCGGCAGGGGTATTGATTACATGGAGCCCTTTGGATTTTGCATGGCCCACATCGATATTGTCCATGCCCACACCACCGCGACCAATAAGCCGTAGTGATGGACATTTGTCCAGCAAGGGCTTTCGTACTTCCGTAGCACTCCGGACCAAAAGGGCCGTGATGTTGTTGGTATTGATAAAATTCTGAAGTTGCTCTTGGGCCACTTTGGTTGTGATTACCTCAAAACCCGAAGCTTCCAGCTGCTCTGCCCCAGAAGCGGAAATACCGTCATTTGCAAGTACTTTCATAGCTTATCCCTTTCGTTCCAATTCGCTCATAATATCTACCAAAGTCCCCACACTTTCCATGGAAAGGGCATTGTACATAGAGGCACGGTACCCCCCCACGGAACGGTGGCCGTTGATTCCATTGATTCCAGCTTCCTTGCAGTTGGCATCAAATATTTCTTTTAAGGTATCGTCCGTAATATTAAATGTAGCGTTCATGGTAGAACGGTCCTCTTTTGCCGCAAAACCGGAAAAGACAGGATTTAAATCAATCTCCGAATAGATAAGATTGGCCTTTTTGGCATTGATCTCCTCAATAGCCGCTATTCCACCCAAATCCTTAAGCCATTGCATGGTAAGCATGGATACGTATACCGCAAAAACAGGAGGCGTATTGAACATGCTATCCTTACCAATGTGTACTTTGTAATCCAACATGGACGGTATTTTACGGCTTACCTGACCAAGAACGGCTTCTTTGACCACAATTAGGGTCGTTCCTGCTGGACCCATATTCTTTTGGGCACCCGCGTAAATCAAATCAAATTGGGAGAAATCCAACTGTCTGGAAAAGATATCGGAACTCATATCACAAACCAAAGGACAATCCGTTTTTGGAAAGGTCTTTACCTGTGTTCCAAAAATGGTATTGTTGGAAGTGAGGTGCAAATAGTCCAAATCATTGGGAACCGTGTAGTTTTTTGGGATGAAATTGAAGTTTTTCTCTTGTGAGCTTGCCACTTCTACAACTTCACCAAACAAACGGGCTTCCTTTACGGCCTTTAAACTCCATGTCCCCGTATTGATGTAGCCCGCTTTCTTTTCCAAAAGATTATAGGCCACTTGTAAAAATTGGGTGCTTGCGCCACCCTGTAAAAAAAGGGCGACATAACCTTTGCCCTTTAAATCCAAAAGTTCCAATGCCAGGGAACGGGCATTTTCCATAATTTCAACAAAAGCAGCACTACGGTGCGATATTTCGATTAACGAAAGTCCGCTACCATCCAATTCTACAACCGCCTCCGCAGCTTTTTTCATTACTTCTTGAGGCAAAATACAGGGTCCTGCACTAAAATTATGTTTTTTCATCTTTTAAAATAGTTAAGCGATAAAGGTCTGAAAAAAAAGGAAAAGGAAAAACCTAACTCTAAAATTAGAGTTCCAAAAGGAATTTTAGGGTATCCACACCATCGGCATAATCATTAAGTTGTGGTAACTGCGTACTCCCAAAAGGTAGGGCATTTGGAATATCGGCTTTGGCTACCACACACTGTAAATGTTCCTTGGAAGCCTCTAAATACGTGTTTAAGGAAGTAATATCCTTATAATATTCGTAATACAAGGTGCCGATAGGGGAGCCGAATCCGTTATCCTCTTTTATCAGGAGAAAATTGTTATCCAGCATCTTAAACTGGGACATTAAAAAAACGGCTTTATTATAATCGTAGTTGTTGGCGTATTTGTGGTTGTTTATAACTTCATTATACGGATAGATAGCTTCAAAAAAGGACGTAAAGTCATACTTTTGTGGCACCATTATTTTGGAAACACTGCGGCAGCCCATTCCAAAATACCTAAAAATATCTTCGCCTAAAGCCGCCAATTCCACCTCGGATTCGGAACCTGTAAGCACGGCAACCGAATTTCTGTTTTTGCGGATAATGCTTGGGTATTTCTTAAAATAATAGTCAAAATAGCGCCCTGTATTGGTGCTTCCGGTAGCGATTACGGCATCAAAATCCGTTAATTTTTCCTCGGTGAAACGAATTCGATTTTCCAGTCCAGGTGCCTGGGCCACTAAAAATTCGGAAAGAAAAGGAAGTAAATAGCGGTCATTGGAGGATAGTTTTGACAGTACCGAATTGCCGGTAAGCAGCACACAAAGAAAGTCATGGAATCCAACCAAGGGAATGTTCCCTGCCATAATGATGGCTATGGTTTTAGCTTGTTTTGGTGTGTTGTGCCCATAACCTTCCAACCATTTTGCAAGCTTTTCCTTTTGTAACAAAGCTCCCCATTGGCCTAAGGCATAATGGACGTTTTCTTGGGTAAACCAACTATTCTGCTGCCCCGCTTTGGTAATGGTTTCCTTAAGCCTTTCCGTCCATTGGGAATCGGTAGGTTTGTCATCTTCACAAAATTCCGTTAAAAAGGCGCCAAGTTTGTGAAAAGCATCTAAAATGGAGGTCTGTGCCATCATTATATTTGTACACTAATTTACTAGGGTTTATTTTTGTACAAAAGTAGCAATGCCAAAAGGATTTTGGCTATAGAAAAAGAAAGTTATGGCGATTATTATCACGGATGAGTGCATCAATTGCGGGGCTTGCGAACCAGAATGTCCTAATACGGCAATTTATGAAGGGGCTGATGAGTGGCGTTATAGTGATGGAACTTCCTTGGAAGGGGATGTTGTATTACCAGATGGTAAAGCGGTCAACGCGGAAGAGGTCCAAGAGCCTATAAGTGATGAAATTTATTACATTTCCCCAGATAAGTGTACCGAGTGCATGGGTTTTCATGAAGAACCGCAGTGCGCCGCTGTATGTCCCGTAGACTGCTGTGTGCCGGATGAGGATAGGGTAGAGACGGAAGAAGAACTATTAGGAAAGCAACGTTTTATGCATCCGGAAGGATAAGCTAATAAGAAAACAGTTATTTTAGCCCGAATCTAAGCGATTTGGGTTTTTTTATGGAAGAAGAAAAAGAATATCATGGTATTTGGAAAGACGTCGGTTGTCTTTTATCGGTCTTGGCCATATTGGGCGTTATTGCCTTTTTGGTGCTTATGGCCTATCAATTCTTTAGTGGCTTGTAGCAACTTTTTGGTTAGTAGCATCTAGCTGGCCTCCCGCTCCCTATTCCTTCTATATAATAATTTAAGTTGGTGTACTGCCAACTCCTCTTCTTTTAAAGGCTTGGTGAGGTGTCGCCTTACGAACCTGTTGTACAGAATTTCCTTATGCAGAAAATCGCCAATAGTGGAACTAATGATATACACACTTAACTGTTGCGAATCTATTTGCATTTTGGAAAGTACTTCTAGTAAATCAGCACCATTTAGATTGGGCATATCCAAGTCTATCAACAGTAAAACCTTTTTATACGTTACCAAGTCTTGTACTAAGTCTTTCAATCCAAGTATGGGGTCGGAATAATTCTTTATCTCGTCCGAAACGTTTAGTTTTTGGACGATCTTGGCATGTATCTTTCCAGCAATCTTGCTATCGTCTATTACGTAGGCAACGTCAAAGTAGGTCTTCTGCATTTTTTGGGAAACTATTTCATTAGTTAACAATAATTACCCCAGTTTTATTGTGGTATTCGTTCAAAATACCAATTTATCCGTTGTATTGGATTAAAAGGGAAAGGAAAAAAACGGAAGATGGTACGATCCCGTGGCTTTATAAAACCAAAGTCAAGTACTTTAATCACGTTAAGATTAAGCGGACGGTTCAATTTTCCTTAACCTAAACCCCTAAATTTGGTTACATCTCAAAAAAAAGGAAGTATCACAAAACATTGAAGTTTTTAATAATGGAACCAGACATGTGTCTTGAGACCGTGCTATAGAATATGTTGTTTTCAAAAGGCTTTGTCAACATATCCACCATTCCAGCTTGTAAAACTTCTTCGGCAACATTTTCTATAGTTGATGCGGTCAAAGCTATTATAGGAGTGGTTGGAGAGATATCCGTAATAATTCTTGAAGCTTCAAAACCATCCATAATTGGCATGTTAAGGTCCATTAGGATCAAATCAAAAGGGTAAATACCTTCTGTTACTATTTTTACTGCTTCTTCTCCGTTATAGGCTACGCTAATAGCATAGTTTTTCTTTTCCAGCAGTTTTTTGGTAACCATAACATTTATTTTATTGTCATCCACAACTAAAACTTTTTTCCTTCTGGGTTCATCGGAACCTTGTAACGGGGAGACTGGTTTATCATGCTCAATATGTCCCATATTTTGTAAGGTTAAAGAGAAATAAAAAAAACTTCCTTGACTTTCTTTACTTTCTACCTTAAGTTCCCCGTCCATAAGTTCGACCAGTTTTTTTGAGGTACTCAAACCTAAACCTACACCACCAAAAACCCTTGTATTCCTATTGAGTTGATGAAAATCATTGAATACAAGTTCCATATCTTTTTCGGATATCCCAATGCCATTGTCCCTTACCCCAAATTGGACTTCTATCTTATCATCTGATGTACCTTTTAAATCTACCAATAGCTCTACGGTTCCATTTAAAGTATATTTTAAACCGTTGTCCACGAGGTTGTGTAATATCAGTCTTATTAAGTTGGCGTCACCTTTACAATACCTTGGTATTTCATCAGCTATTGACAAACAGAGGGAATTGTTATTTTCCTTATTCATATTATTGAACCAATGAATAATATCTTTACAGGTAGCATGTAAATCAAAAAGTTTTTGTTTTGGTTTTATATTGTTATTGTTTAGGCGATTTGCTTGTAAAAAATTATCTACGATACTACTTAAATATTCCGTTGCAAATTGTAATGATTTCATGAGCTTATGTTGCTCTTTATCACTATCCTCCATTATTATAGAAACAATACCGGACATACCATGCAATGGAGTTCGCAGTTCATGTGCAACAGTGGATACCAATTGCGTCTTGAATTCCTCAATTCGTTTGGCATCCATAACCGCCATGCTATCTTCTGCACCCAACTTGAGGTCTTTTTTTAGCGGTTCATTATTGCGTTTCCTTTTCTCCTCAATATTGAAATAGGCATAAAGCGTAGCCGCCGCCATAACGAGTATGACCAAACAAAGGTCAAATACAGTAAACAGTTTTTCCGAAAAGAAGGGAACATTGGACAGCGCTAAATTTATTATTGAAAAAACACGTTCATATACAAATGTTCCAGTGACCAAATGTATTTGTGTAAATATCTCAATGGATTTATCTAAAAAAGGGGGCACTCCTATATCTTGAAAACCCTTTATCAGGCCTCCGCAAAGGAATTGCTTTGTATTATATATATATAATGGGGGCTGCATTGGTTGGGGGAAATTTGGTTGGTATTAGGGGTTAAAGAATCGATTTTACGGGTGCTACAACTTTTGGAAAGCTCAAGACTAATTCCGTGCCCTTGCCAACATCTTTGGGTACAGCTTCTATTCTTCCCCCGTGCGATTGGATTATTTCTTTAGTAATATAAAGACCTAATCCACTCCCATTGATACTATCCTTGACATTTTCAAATAGTGAAAACAATTCTTCTGCCTTTGCGGAGCAGATACCAGTACCATTGTCTATGATATGTATGGAATGATGCTGGGTTTTTGCAGAACCCCGTATGATTATTACAGGTTCTTTTTGTTCTCCCATACTCTGAATGCTATTATCTATCAGATTTTCAAAGACTTGTAACATCCTGTTTCGATCACCGCAAATAACAGGTAAGTCATTATCGATTTCAAGGGTAATATTATGGGCAATGATTTTATGCTTCAATAACTTACTGGCATCTTGCACCAGGGCATTCAAATCAATATCTTCCATGCTGGACCGTATGCTCCCCACCTTGGCAACTCCAGAAATTTCCAGAATAAGATTGTTCATGGAATCACAGGTTTGGTTAATATATTCCGCATATTGATGTATTTCTGGTTTAGGCATGGTTTCCAAGTCCATCTTAATAAGATTGGCTATTCCTTTGATATTGGACAATGGGGTCTTTAAATCATGGGACACGGCATAGGCAAATCTTTGTGTCTCCTTACTTTTTTGGTATAACTCTTCCTTCTTATCGGTTAGTTCCTTGGTTCTTTCATTTATTTTGAATTCCAGTTTTGAGCGTAGCATTTTTGCCCTTTTTATTCGATAGTTTACAATTAGGTATACAATTCCTGCTGCTACAACGGCAATAAACAAATAGAACCAGATCGTTTTCCAAAATGGCGGTAAAATGTCTATGACGATACTCTTATGGTTAAATACCCATTTTCCATCTGAATTGGTCGATTTTAGGGTGAGTGTATAGGTCCCCGGGGATAGGTTGGTGTAGGTGATATTGTTGTTCTTACCAATGTGGTTCCATTTCTTGTCAAAACCTTCCAGGTGATATGCATATTCTATTTTATCTTGATTTCTTAGTGTTTTGGCAAAGAAACTAAGGTTGATTACGGAATGTTCAGGGGAGAATGTAAGCGTATCTACTTGACTAATATGTCTGTCAATAATATCAAATGGATCGTTTGGTTCTACGGTTTGGTTAAATATTTTTAGGCTGGATACATAAATTTCCGGTGTTCCACCCTGTAGAATGATTTGTTCCGGGTCAAAAATGTTATATCCGTTTATTCCACCGAACATAAGAGTTCCATCTTCGGATTTAAGAACTGAATTTCCTATAAATTCTTCACCTTGTAATCCATCCAAGGTGTTAAAATGGTCCACTTTTTGAGTACTTGCATTATAACGAAGGATTCCGTTTAGGGTCCCAAGCCAAAGTTTGCTGGAATCATCAATGGCCATACTTCTGATTGCTGGGTTGCCCTGGAAATCACCTAACTTAACTTCATTAAAACTATCCTTTTCTGGGTCATATAAATTAAGTCCAGTTTCCGTACCCGCCCAAATTTTGCCGTCTGCTCCCTGTCTTATTGTATTTACGTAATAATTATTTATCCTCTTTTTTTCAAAAGATGGATGGTAATTTGTTACTTGCCACCCTTGGGAAGAGCTTGAAATTTTAAAAGCACCCTCTGATTCCGTACCTACCCATATTTGTCCATTGTTATCCTCAAATATGGAACGCATGGACGCAGAATTTTTTTTGGTTTCCCTACATTGCAAAAGGATTTTTTCATGCTTTCCGTTTGCTGGGTCATATACATATAGACCATCCCAAAGTGCAGCAATCCAAATACGTCCTTCACGATCTTCCAGAATATCAAAGATGTGATTGGAATCTAAAAAGGAATTATCCTTGTTAAGGATACGATACGTAAAATCGTCTGGATTTATTACGGCTATGCCGTCATTCCATGAGCCTGCCCAAATGGTGCCATTGGATACTTTTTCAAGCCCTAATACAACATTGGTGAAAAAGTTGCCCTTATCCTTTGAGTATGTTTTAAAAACATCCTTTTCCAAGTCCCAGACGTTCAAACCACCTCCATCGGTCCCTACAAATACTTGATCGGACGTATTTTCAAGAAAGCAGTTTACAAGGCCGTTATTAAGTGTATTTTCCTGTTGTAGAGGTTCAACATGACCAAACCTATACTGGTTTGGGTCATAGTAGCTTAAACCGTTTCTATAAGAACCTACCCACATAAAATCGTCCCGCCCTTTATACAGGGTCCAAATGGAATTGCTCTTAATAGAACCACTTTTAAATTTATTTTTTTTCAGTCGCCTAACGGAACCATTCCCAAGACTGTATATCGCAAGGCCATCATTTTCCGTTCCGATCCAAATGTTATTGGAACTATCCTTTTCCAAATCCAAAATAGTATGGTTTGGACTTATTGTTATTTCGTTTTCCAATTTAAAGTTGCTCCCGTCTACTTTCAATCGTAGTAGTTCTCCCTTATACGTTCCTAAAATGTATTGGTCTTCCGCTATTCTGACCGAACTACTTTTATGGCCAAAACTTCTATCTTTACTTATAATATTAATATCGTCATCAAGTAAGGCAATCGATTTTTTTGTGACGACCAAAAACCCTTGATCCGTTGGATAAAAATCCACCAAATACCCAACGCATGATGGAACTTCGCATTTTTTGTCCAAATAAATGGTTTTGGTTTCCCCGGTATTAATATTGTATTTATATAATCCTCGGTAATAATCCGCTAAGTAAAGAAAGTCCCCTTTCCTAAGCAGTCGTTTAATAGCTATGGAATTTAAGGCCGTTCCCTGCCCTTTAAAAGGATACTTCTTGATTTTATCCTGTTGATAGTCAAAAATTCGGAGTCCGTTGCTGGTGCCAAAATAAATCAAGCTATCCTGGTCTTCATAAATGGTTAAAATGTAGTTGTCCTTTACCTTTGGACCCGAATTTGAATTAAGGTCGTCATTGAACATTTTTACGTTTTCCCCGTCAAATTTATTCAACCCATAAATGGTACCTACCCATAGGGCATTTTTACTGTCTTCAAAAATTACCGTTGGGGAATTTTCCGATAATTTCTTCTCCATATGCTTGAACTTAATAGTGTCCAAACTTCTTTGTGAAAGACCAATGAACATACTAAAGAAGAGCAGATAATAGAAGAGGATGTTGTTTTTCATGGTATTATTAGCGTTGTATACTAGCTGGTAAGGGTCGTATTTATAGTATTTTAATTTTGGTCGTTCAAAATCTTAGGGCATTGTTAAAAAAATAACGGACACTAAGATTTTTGTGTTGTTCACGGCAGTGATGGCTATAGTAGTACTGTTGCTTTCCCATTTTCAAAACCCTTGACAGAATCATTGAATAGATAAGAGTAGGCTTGGCCATACCTCATGTATAGGACCTGAAATAAGGTGCTAATAGCGATCAAACAGCATTTTTTACTTAAAGCATGGCTACTCTAAAAAGTAATAAGTAAATGAGCCCACTTGCGATTAACCTCAATAGATTATCCTTTCCATTTGGTTGTGGGTTAGATAATAAGGATGCCAATATTGGTGAACATTAAAAACTGATCTTAAAAGCATATGTAATAATTAATGGTTGCAAGGATAACAGGATAAAGTTTTTTTTTAGTGTACGGTCATGCCCATTTTGTGGTGAATCAAAGGATTTATGTTGTCTATTTCAATTCAATGAAGACGGCATGCGCAAAGAGCGTAAGTACTTTTTTACAACAGACTACAAGTGTATCTTAAACGATGAAGTAAAGCCCTTCAAAGCAAGTAAATATTCTTTTTTTTGCTTTTTACAATAGGTAAACCAACAAGCGTTCTTAATTTTACATTTGGTTTGTGGTGTCTAAAGAAGGTATTTGTTATCCAAGCAATAAATCTTATAAAGGATTACCACT